>JAISLJ010000001.1 GCA_031290955.1 Zoogloeaceae bacterium
GCGTCCGCCGCCGCATGCCAATTGCCTACGGGCTACGCCCTCCGGCAATTGGCATACGGCACAAAAAAGCGGACAATTTGAAAATCATGAAAGCGGACAGATTCAAAAGCTCGTAACACGATAGCCTTGGCGGATTTGCCTTTCCTGCCCATACCCTCTATAATACGAGACTTGTCGGGGCGTAGCGCAGCTTGGTAGCGCACTTGCATGGGGTGCAAGGGGTCGCGAGTTCGAATCCCGCCGCCCCGACCAATGAAACCAAGCGGTTAGCAGTCCGCCCAAAAACTATACAGGAGCATATCGCACGGCATAATGCCGAACGCAACACATTGTTTTGTAAAGAATTTATGAGATACCATATGAAACAAACGTAACAAATGAATGGTTTTCGTGGTTTTTGGGCAGCCCTGTTAGACCAAATATTGTTTAGTTATATAGATGTCAAGACCCGCCAGATCATATTCCGGGACGAATCGAATGCTATCGGTTTTTTTGTGTTTCCATTCTTCGATGGCTTGTACAGGAGTACGGTGGTTCAGGGCGCGTTGGGGGATGTGGTGGTTGTAGGCTGCCAGATAGCGCGTTTCCAGTTCATTGGCGGAGGCAGAACGGGTTTGCCGGAGGATTTCCTGAATGCGTCCGTTCATGCGGCGGAATCAGGTGGTGTCCGATCTCGTTCTGGGCGCAGGCCCGGTCGAAGGGATGCTTGCCACTGGCTTTCTTATCGGCTCTGAGGAAGCGATCGGTGAATTGTGTGCCATTGTCGGTGAGGATGGTTTTGATGCGAGTGGGGCAGGCTTTGCGCAGGGCATTCAGGAAATTGACGGCATTTTCCTGGGTCTGATTCGCATAAACCTGATCCTGACCTTCAAGCAATTCCCTGTCGCCTACGTTGAACTATTGGTACGCATGGCGAAATCCGGAACGCCGGGCCAGAAGGCGCCATCCTGTTCCTCGCGGCGGGCGAGGAGGGATTGCCCTTCGAGCAGGACATCGCCGACCTGTGGGATACCGTGTCCGCGCCTTGCGCCAAGACCGGAACCAACGCATCCGGAAAACCGCACCCCAAGGAAATCCGGAATCAATTGGGATTATGATATGCCATCCATCGTTTCCACAACCCCGCGCCGAAAACCCGCCACAAAAGGCACAAAAGAGGGAAAACAAGGAAAGTTGCGGAAACGATTTGGGAGGAAGTCGTTGATTTTATGGGAGATAGGGGCAAATTGCCGTCTGCCAGGACAAATGCCCTGTTCTGGCGCAAGGGATGCACTTTTTTGACGCATGCGCTGCTTCCGCGACGCCATGACAAGGGAAAGGCGGCTGCGGAGTTTTGGCATGATCGTTGCTAATGTTCCCGCCTGGGGAGGCAAACGGAAAACTGGCACAAGGATCAGCATGAATTTTGCACATTACGTGCGGGAAATCGCCCGCGGCAACACGCTCTTGTCCGACGAGGCGGAAAAGTTCTACAGCGCCATCCTGGATGGCGGCGTTCCGGATCTGGAACTGGGAGCCACCCTGCTCGCCCTGCGGATGCGCGGGGAATCGGCCGGGGAACTGGATGGCTTCCTCACGGCGGTGGAGGCGCGCGCCTGCCCCCTTGCGCGGCCCGAGCGGGAAATCCGCCCCGTGGTGCTGCCTTCCTACAATGGTGCGCGCAAGAGTGCCAATTTGACGCCGCTGCTTGCCCTGCTGCTCCGGCGCTTCGGGGTGCCGACGCTGGTGCATGGCCTGCTCGAAAGCTTTGGGCGGGTGACTTCCGCGCATGTGTTCCGCGAACTGGACATCATGCCCGTGAGCAATGCTGGTGATGCCCAGCGGCAAATCGACCAGCAGGGCCTGGCTTTCGTCCCGCTCCCGGCCCTCGCGCCCGGCCTCGCCAGCCAGCTTTCCCTGCGCGCGCGGTTGGGCGTCCGGAGTTGCGCGCACAGCCTCGCCAAATTGTTCGACCCCTTCCGGGGCGAAGGAATCCTGCTGGCGCAGGCGACGCATCCTGCCTTTCTCGAACACATGCGCAACATCCTGATGACGAGGGAACGGAGGGCGATCCTCTTTCGCGGCACGGAAGGGGAACCCTACGCCAATCCCTTGCGCCGTCCCGCCCTTGAACTGATCCGGGATGGCGGCTGTCGCATCCTCTTCGAAGCCGAGCACGAAAGCATCAAATCGCTCCCCTATCTTCCGGAAAGTACGGATGCCCGGACGACGGCGCAATGGATGCGCCAGGTACTGGAAGATAACCTGCCGCTCCCCCTGCCGCTTGCCCATCAGCTTGCCTGCTGCCTCTACGCGAGCGGCGTGGCCCGCGATGTGAATGAGGCCAAGGCGCTGGTCGCCGTGGAAATCAAGGCCAGCCTCGCATCGGGACGGGAATCAAACAAACCGAAATAATCCGTATGGTTGCTTGATTTTTTGTTCTCACGTTTTAATCATATACCTGTCAAGACCCGCCAGATCATATTCCCGGACGCATCGAAAATGGAATTGATCGAGCAGGAATTTGGCGTCAGGATGCCGATACGAACGGTTGGGAATATCTGCGTCGTTGGGGTTATACGCCGCAGCGTCCGATGAAACGCGCTCTGACCGCGCAGAAGACTACAAATCCACCTTCCGGGGTGCCATTCGTTTCCGCGAAGCAAACTTCCCATTCTTGAATTTATTGATGTCCGATATGACGGCAACCCCTCGATGGAAGGGAGTTTTTTCCAAAGCCGCCGCGAGTGTCTTTTTTGCCCATCATAGTGCAGACCATTGATTTCATTGGATTTGTTCTTGGGAAAGAGATTTGTTCGTACCTTCCCTACATGCGATTGCCCTGCTGTTGCCGCTGCCCTCTGTCTTCCGGAATGGTACAATCCCTACCCTTCCTGTTTTGCCCTTTGTTCGCGTATCCGATGGAGTATTGTGGTTTTTCCCTGCGTAACGCCTTGTTCGTCGCGCCCATGGCGGGTGTGACGGATCGGCCGTTCCGGCAATTATGCAAACGGTTGGGCGCGGGACTGGCGGTCTCCGAGATGGTGACGTCCAATTCGCTCCTCTACGGCAGCGCCAAGACCCGGCGGCGGGCCGACCACGAAGGGGAAACGCGCCCCGTCGCCGTGCAGATTGCCGGGGCCGATCCGCTCATGATGGCCGACGCCGCCCGCTACAACGTGGGCCGGGGGGCCGAGATCATCGACATCAACATGGGCTGCCCGGCCCGGAAAGTCTGCAACGTCATGGCCGGTTCGGCGCTCATGCAGGATGAGCCGCTGGCGGCGCGGATCATGGAAGCCGTGGTGCGGGCCGTGCCCAATACGCCCGTCACCCTGAAATGCCGCACCGGCTGGAACCGCGAACACAAGAACGTTTCCGTCATTGCCCGCATCGCCGAAGCCTGCGGCATCCGCGCCCTGACCATCCACGGGCGCACCCGCGCCGACCAATACACCGGCGAGGCGGAATATGAAACCATCGCGCAGGTGAAAACGGAGATTCGCATCCCGGTCATCGCCAATGGCGACATCACCACGCCGGAAAAAGCGCGCTTCGTGCTGGATTTCACCAAGGCCGATGGCCTGATGATCGGCCGCGCCGCGCAGGGAAGGCCGTGGATTTTCCGGGAGATCGAGCATTATCTTGCGACCGGCGAAAAACTCTCGCCCATGCGCGCGGAAGAAATCCATGCCCTGCTCATGACGCATCTGGAATCCCTCTATGCCTTCTACGGCGAGACAACGGGAGTCGGGATTGCGCGCAAGCACATCGCCTGGTACACCAAGGGAATTTCCGGCTCGGCGCGTTTCCGGCGGATCATGAACACGCTGCCCAGCGCGGAACTGCAATTGCAGGCCGTGCATGACTTTTTCCGGAGCCTCCCGGAACTCTCCGAAGCGCGGGAAGCGGTGGAGGAAAGCGTCGCATGAGTCGGCAAGCGGAGCATCCGGAACAACAGGATATTGCACAGTGCGTTGCCGGGGCGCTGGAGCGTTATTTCCACGATCTGGGCGATGAAAAGCCCGTTGGCGTCTACGATATGGTCATCAAGAGCGTCGAGCGCCCAATGCTGGAGATCGTCATGCGCGAGGCCCAGGGCAACCAGACCCGCGCGGCGGAAATGCTCGGTATCAACCGCAACACCCTGCGCAAGAAACTCATCGAATTCCAACTGATCTGACCTGACCGGGCCACACCCATGAAAATCCAGCAAGCCCTGATTTCCGTTTCCGACAAAACGGGCAT
>JAISLJ010000002.1 GCA_031290955.1 Zoogloeaceae bacterium
GCGGCAGGCGTCGCGCCAGAAGCGGCTGCGTCCGTTTCCACCTTGAAGAGCAGGCTGCCTTCGGAAACCTTCTCGCCCAATTGCACGCAAACTTCCCTGACAACGCCCGCCGCCGGGGAAGGCACCTCCATCGTCGCCTTGTCGGATTCCAGCGTTACCAGGGCATCCTCCGCCGCCACCGTATCGCCGGGCTTTACAAGGATTTCGATGACAGGAACCTCTGCAAAATCGCCGATGTCGGGAACTTTGATTTCCGTAAGCGCCATGTCCAACTCCTTTCCAAACCCTTTCGCAATCCGGCTATTGTACAGGGATCAGGTGTCGGGTATCCGGGATCAGGAAAAGCGACAGCCAGGATTGCTGTGCGCGAGACAACCATCTGTGGGGGCGGCGTGGAAGATTGCAGTGTATCCGATCATGGCGAACGATTTTCCACGAGTGGCGGATGACTCTCCACGGGTGGCGGATCGCCATCCGGAAGCGGGGATAACAATCCGCGAGCGGCGGACAACAATCCGCGAGTGGCGGAGAGCAATCCGCGAGTGGCGGATCGTCGTCCGCGAGCGGCGGATTGTGCTGGAGCGCCAGGTTTTGATGAGGAAACATCATCTTCGGAAGCTCTTCTTCCAGCGGATCAGCGCGGTCAGTGGAATGGCGAGCAGCGCAAGAACGGCCAGGAACAGCACACCCGGAAAATCAGAGAGATCGCCGGGAATCAGCTCGACCCAACGCGCAAATGCTTGATCCGAGGCCAGAAGTGGAAGCAGCATCATGCTGAACCCAAGAACGCCGAAGGGCACAACAAAAAACCAAACCCAGAATTCCTGAATGGGCCACGCGCGCAAAACGACCCAGGTCAAGCCGAAGAAAAGGCCGCTGCCACTCACGAACATGCAGACGCGAAAAAAGATCATGTCGGCGGCACACCATTCGAGAAGGCGAGTGCCCCAATGGAGAAGGCGCTGAAGCAAGGCTCTCCTGTTCTTCATGATCCATCAATGCGAGCGGCGGATTCTGGCGCGCGAACGGCGCACAGGCAAATCGCCATGATGGACGCAATCGCCAGACAAAGAATGGGCCAGGATTTTGTTACTCCTCCTGCGTCTCCGCAGGCGGGACGACGCGCAGGACCTCTTCCAGCGAAGTGAGGCCGGAAGCCACCTTGAGCGCGCCAGAAATGCGCAGGGGACGCATGCCTTCGCGGCTTGCCTGGTCGCGCACCTTGACGATGATGGTCTCCTTGGTGACAAGTTTCTTGATTTCCTGGCTCATCAACAAAAGTTCATAAACTCCGACTCGCCCACTGAAACCCGTCATGCGGCATTCCAGGCAGCCAACCGGGTGGTAGATTTGCTGCGGCTCGTTGGCCTTCCACGGATAGACAAGATTGCGCCAGGTCTCCTGCTCGACTTCCGTCATCGGCGCGGCCGTCTTGCAGTGCGGGCACAGGGTGCGCACCAGCCGCTGCGCCATGACGCCCAGCATGGTGGAATTGATGAGGTAATCCGGAATGCCCAGGTCCAACAGGCGGGTAATGGCCGACGGCGCGTCGTTGGTGTGCAGGGTGGAGAGCACCAGATGCCCGGTGAGCGCGGCCTGGATCGCCATTTCCGCCGTCTCCTGGTCGCGGATTTCGCCGATCATCACAATATCCGGGTCCTGGCGCATCAGGGCGCGCACGCCCTCGGCAAAGCCCATCTCCACGGCGCTCTGCACCTGCACTTGGTTGAAGGCGGCCTCGATCATTTCAATCGGGTCCTCGATGGTGCAGACGTTGACTTCCGGCGTCGCCAGTTGCTTCAGGGTGGAGTAAAGCGTGGTCGTCTTCCCGGAACCCGTGGGGCCGGTGACGAGGATAATGCCGTTGGGGCGACTGGTCATTTCTTTCCAGCGGATGGTATCGTCGCGGGAAAACCCCAGTTGCGTGAAATCCCGCACCAGCACTTCCGGATCAAAGATGCGCATCACCAGCTTTTCGCCAAAGGCGGTGGGCAAGGTTGAAAGGCGCAATTCCACTTCCGCGCCTTCCGGCGTCCGCGTCTTGATGCGGCCATCCTGCGGACGGCGCTTCTCGATCACGTCCATGCGCCCCAGGAGCTTGATGCGGCTCGTCATCCCCGCCAGCACCCCCATCGGCACGTGATACACCTGATGCAGGACGCCATCGATGCGAAACCGGATGATGCCCACCTCGCGCCGGGGTTCGATGTGGATATCGGAAGCGCGCTGGTCAAAGGCATATTGCCAGAGCCGGTCGACAATGTGCACAATATGCTGGTCGTTGGCATCCAGTTGCTGGTTGCCGCGCCCCAGTTCCACCAGTTGCTCGAAGGAGGAAAGGCCGCTTACATAGTTTACCCCCTGCTGCGCCGCCTTCTTGACCGAACGCGCCAGGTTGAAGAACTCCACCAGATAACGGCTGACATCATTGGGATTGGCGAGCACCCGGCGAATGCGCTTCTTGAGGATATGCTCCAGTTCCGTTTCCCACTCGCGCAGGAAGGGTTCGGAAGTGGCGATCACCACCTCCTGGAGATCAATGGAGATGGGCAAAATGGAAAAGCGGGTGGCGTAGGCGCTGGAGACGACATCGGCAATGCCGGTGAAATCGATCTTGAGCGGGTCGATGTGCAGGTAATCAAGGCCGGTGCGTTCGGCCATCCACTCGGTGAGGGTTTCGAGGTTGAGGAGGCGGTTGGGTTTCCTGAGGGAGCGCCAGCCCTGTTCGGCGATGAGCACCAGCGGATGAATCTTGCCGCTGCCCTTCAAGCGCCGCTCGGCGCGCAGGGCCTTGGCGTCATCCTTGGGAATGATCCCATCCTCGACCAGCCAGACCAGCACCTCAGTGAGCGTCAAATGGTGTTCGTCGTGTTGTTGTACGGTTGCGGCATCCATGAAATGGCCTTGTCTGGTTCCGGATTCAGGCTACAGGAAAATCTGCGTGATGCTACACGGAAAAGAAGCGGCGCGGTAGATTTTACACGCCCGCCTCACGCCTTCCACAACATTTCGCCACAGTTTTCGCAGGGGCGGGTCTGCGTCATCTTCGCACTGGCATCCCGCAGGGAATCATGATGCGCCCCTGGAATGCCCATCGCTTCAGCCGCCAAAATCTTCCAGCAGGATATTCTCCCGCTCAACGCCCAGGTCGGCGGGCATCTGGATGAACTTTCCCTTCTTGTTCCAGTTTTGGATTTTGCGTAAAGGCACTCATGGGCGCCGTCAGAAGTCAATGCGTAAAACCGGGATCGGTTTCATGCGCTTCGACAAGCGCGTTATAGGCGGTCACCAGGCGACTGACTTCTGTTTTTCGCGCATGATTTCTGGAATGGCTCCATTCCAGAATATTGGTTGCGATAAATTGTTCTGCTTCAATCACGTCGATACGGTTTTCGATGTCGGCATGTTTGGCGAGACTCAATGCCAGCCCGGCTTTCGGCAATCGTGACGATCACGGAACGCAACCCCGCGACGGGTGTTACGAGCTTTTGAATCTGTCCGCTTTCATGATTTTCAAATTGTCCGCTTTTTTGTGCCGTATGCCAATTGCCGGAGGGCGTAGCCCGTAGGCAATTGGCATGCGGCGGCGGACGC
>JAISLJ010000003.1 GCA_031290955.1 Zoogloeaceae bacterium
GCGTCCGCCGCCGCATGCCAATTGCCTACGGGCTACGCCCTCCGGCAATTGGCATACGGCACAAAAAAGCGGACAATTTGAAAATCATGAAAGCGGACAGATTCAAAAGCTCGTAACAAACATTCCTCGTCCGTTTATGTCGATTCTTGTGGCGGATACGATGAAATGTGGCGTCAAAGCAGCAGGAATGCTCTGCAGATGTTTTGCATCCAAAGGCTACGCGGGCAAGCGTGAAGGGGAAATGGGAGTATCAGAATGATGACTGCTTTTGCCCCTGTCAATCCAAAGCAGCCCGGTTCGGCTGTTCATGCCAATGTACAGCTTCATCCCGAAATACCATTGATTCCCATTGGCGAGAGCAGGGAGGGACTGGGATTTTCCGGCTATGCCTGCGAGGAGAATGAACCCTGTTCTACGCTGTGCCGTATATCATTTATGAAACCTATCTATCATTACGATTTCAGGCAAAGAAAATGCGGAAGATCACGTGCCAGCGCCTTCGTAGACAATCTTCCACGCGCCTTCTTCCTTCTGCCAGTATTGGCGTTTGCGCATGGTGTTGGCGAGGTTGTTGCTCTCGTAGGCCTGATCGAAGGTGACAACGACGACATCTTCCTTGCCGGGATTGCGGAAGATCGAAAGATTGTCGAGCTTGACCTTGATCCACGTCTTGCCGCGATTCACCCGCCGTTTCTGCGCCGCGTAGGCGGCATGATCCTGGCCGTTGCCGCGAAAATTCCCGGAATAATGCGCCAGGTAGCGTTCGACATCCCGGCTTTCCCAATCCGCGCGCCAGGCTTCGATGGCGCGGCGAATCTCCTCGCCTTCGGCCTGCCATGTGTCACGCGCGCGCCATTCAACCGCGTCGCTGATGATGACGGGCGTCAGCCCCACCTGGATTTCCTGCCCCAGGCGGTCGAAATCCGGATTGGCGAGCACCACGCAACCGTCGGAAGCCCTGGGCGGACGTGAAAAAGTGTCCGACGGCGTGCCGTGCAGCCAGATGCCCGAGCCGCCGCGCCCCTCGCGCTTGTCCCACTCGTTGGGATAATTGATGGGGAAAGCGCCATTGCCATACATGTCCGCCAATTTTTCCCGCGGCAGGTAGGCGGTAACGTGATAGACGCCGATCGGCGTGCGCTTGTCGCCTTCGGCCATTTTTTGCGCGCCCAGCTTGCCCTGCGTTACGTAGTAGTCGGTGACGAGGCGCGGAAAACCCGCGTCGTTCCGGTAGAGGTAGAGGCGCGACTTGCCCACGTCAACCACGATGGCGTGGCGCTGGTCGGCGCGCAATTGCAGGAGATAGCGCGGCGCCTGGTCTTCGGGCGGCTTGTGGCGATAGCCTTGCAGGCGGGCGATGGCCTCCGCGCGCAGGTCGGCCACCTGGGCGGGCGGGGCATTCTGCGCCGCGCCGAAGGTGTCAAGCGGCCGGGCGCGCGCGAGCAGCAAATCCCCCTTGATGAGATAGGCAAGGCGGAAATTCGGGTATTGCTGGATCAGGCTTTCCGTGTGCTGCAAGGCGCGGTCGAGACGAAAAGCGCCGATTTCGGCGAAGATGCGTTCCAATTGCGCTTCCGGGCCAGCATCGGAACGCAGCGGCAAGTCGTCGTCTTCGGGCGCTTCCGTCCGGGCCGCTGGCATCTCTTTTGGCTTGATGTCCGCAGGCTGTTCGCGGGCAAGGAAAAGGCAAAGCGCCGCCAACGCCACAGAGGGGAACAATATCCTTGATCGCATACCTTTCGACAGGAAAGCGTGGAGACGCATCAACGGGCTTCTTCCGCGACGATGCGCCAGAGCTTGCCGGAACGGACAAGGGAGAGCGTCTTGCGGGACGAGGCGCTGAAACCGGAAGCCCGGTAGTGTTGGCGAAAACGCACATTGGCCGTGTTGCCACTGACGCGGATCTCGGGCGGATCGTAGCGCACCTTGATCCATTCCGGACGCAGGATGCGCTCCCGGCGCTCCGCCTCCCACGCCGAACGGCGCATCCCCTTGGCGGGCTGGAATTCCGGCGCGTAGAAGCCAAGATAGGCCGCCACATCCTGCCGTGACCAGGCTGCGGCCCAGTCAGCAAGGGTGCGAAGAATTTCTTCCTCCGGCGCGACAGCGGCTGTTGTTTCCGCTTCCTTGGCGGGCGGCGGCACTTTGGCGACCACGCTTGCGGTGGGCACACGCGCGGGCACAGTGACGGATTTCGCTTCCGCTTCCCTGGCAGGCGGCGCTTTGGCGACTACGTTTGCGGCGGGTACACTCGCGGGCGCGGTGACGGATTTTGCTTCTGGTTCCTTTGCGGGCGGCGCTTTGGCGGGCGCAGCGGCGGGAACCTGTGCGCGGACAGGCGGCGCTTGCGGCGGCACACTGATCCCTGACCCCTGATTCCTGACTCCTGAAATCCCCGAAAGGTCGCGGATCAGGGCGAGTTTCTTTTGCGCGGCGGCGTTGGCGGAATCGAGTTGCAGAGCCTTGTCGTAGGCTTGGCTTGCCAGCTTGGCGTAAACGTCGCCCAGGTTTTCATGGGCAATGGCGTAGGCGGGATGGGTGCGGATCGCCATTTCCAGCGCGGCGCGGGCCTTGTCGTACTGTTTTTGCTGGGCGTAGAGCACGGCCAGGTTGTTGTAGGGTTCGGGGAGTTCCGGGTAATCGCGGGTGAGCTGGGTGAAGATGATGATGGCATCGTCGCCACGATTCATCTCGGTCAGGATCAGCCCTTTCAGGAAGCGACCCTGCGCGTCCCTGGGGGAGGTGGCGAGGTAGGCGTCTGCCTGCGCCAGCGCCTGCGGGTATTGTCCCTGTTTGACGAGGCGCTGGATTTCCGGCAGGGTCGCGGCGAAGACGGGCGCAGCGCACAGGAAGGCGAGGGCGGCAAGGACAAAGGCGACAAAAAACGGACGCGCCACGCTGCTGCGGAAGGGACGGATGGGAAAGGACATGGCCGGTGCTATACTCGCTTGCGGAATTTTCCAGATGCGGGATTCTACCAATATTTGTTCGCCACTCTCAAAAATCGCGCCCATGCTGACCATCTATGACACACTCGAACGCCGGAAAAAGCCCTTTGTTCCGATCACGCCCGGAAAGGTCGGTATCTATGTTTGCGGCATGACGGTGTACGATTACTGCCACCTGGGTCACGCCCGGGCCATGGTGGCCTTCGACGCCGTGTATCGCTGGCTGAAGACGCAGGGTTTTTCCGTAACCTACGTGCGCAACATCACCGACATCGACGACAAGATCATCCAGCGCGCTGCCCAAAATGGCGAATCCATCGCCGCGCTCACGACGCGCTTCATCGACGCCCTGCATGAGGACGAGCGGGCGCTGGGCGTCCTCCCGCCGGATTTCGAGCCACGCGCCACCGAATTCGTGTTCCGGATGCAGGAACTGATCCAGAAGCTTGCGGAAAAGGGTCTTGCCTACCAGGCGGGCAATGGCGATGTGCATTATTCCGTGCGCAAGTTTCCCGGCTACGGGAAGCTTTCCGGAAAATCACTGGACGACCTGCGCGCCGGGGAGCGGGTGGAAGTGGAAAGCGCCAAGCAAGACCCGCTCGATTTCGTGCTCTGGAAGCGTGCCAAGCCCGGCGAACCTTCCTGGCCCTCGCCCTGGGGGACGGGGCGACCGGGTTGGCATATCGAGTGCTCCGCCATGAGTTCGGAGATCCTGGGCACACACTTCGATATCCACGGCGGCGGCCAGGATTTGCAATTCCCGCATCACGAGAACGAGATTGCCCAATCCGAGGGCGCGCACGGCGCGCCGTTCGTCAACTACTGGATGCACAACGGCTTTGTGCGCATCAATGACGAAAAGATGTCCAAGTCACTGGGCAATTTCTTCACCATCCGCGATGTGCTCAAGACCTGCGATGCGGAAGTGGTGCGTTTTTTCATCCTGCGCGCCCATTACCGCAGCCCGCTCAATTATGCCGAAGCGCATCTGCGCGACGCGCGTCAGGCCTTGGACACTCTCTATTTCACCCTGCGCGACGTGCCGCCCGCCCCCGTGACGGAAATCGACTGGGAGAATCCCTGCGCCCGGCGTTTCCGGGAGGCGATGGATGACGATTTCGGCACCCATGCCGCCATTGCCGTGCTCTTCGAACTGGCGCAGGAGGCAAGGCGCGAGCATTCGGCGGCGCTTTCCGGCTTGCTGAAGGCGCTGGGCGGCATTCTGGGCCTATTGGAACGGGAGCCGCAAGCTTACCTGCGAGCGGGCGCGGCTTCCCTCACCGAGGCCGAGATCGAGGCGAAGATCGCCCAGCGTCTGGCAGCACGGCAGGCACGTGATTTCGCCCTGGCAGACCGCCTGCGCGACGAACTCAAAGCGGCAGGCATCGTGCTGGAAGACAACGCAAACGGAACAACCTGGCGCTGTCCTGCGGACGGCGATGGACCTTCGGGCGGCGGCGATCCTGCTGGTTAAGCCTCTCGCCCCGTTGAGGGAGAGAGGCTTAATCCGCGGCATCACCGCCGCCCGAAGGGCGCAATTGCCGTCCGCCAGGACACGATTGCGATCTGTAGGCGCTTGCCGCACAATGCGGCCTTTTGTGCTTGTCGGCGGACGCTCCTTTCCATGTCCTTTCTTCGCAAGACGCTGGCGGCGAATCTTTGCCGCAATCCCGGCTTTATCGCCTTCCTGCTGGCGCGGCTTGCCGGGATGTTCGCCACACAAATCCAGGCCGTCGTCGTCGCCTGGCAAATCTATGACGAGACACGCGATCCGATGGCCCTGGCCTACGCCGGGTTGTTGCAGTTCCTGCCCATGCTTTTCCTCAGCCTGCCCGCCGGGGATTTGATTGATCGTCATGCCCGCAAGTTCATCCTGATGGCAAGCTGGGGCGTTGCCCTGCTCTGCGCGCTTTCCTTGTGGAGCCTTTCCAGCGGGCTTTTGCCGGGCGGCGTGACGGGCATCTATTTCGTGCTGCTCGCCTTCGGCGCTTGCCGCGCCTTTTCCGGCCCCGCCCTGCAAAGCCTCCTGCCACAGATCGTGCCGCGCGCGGAACTGGCGCGGGCCATTGCCGTCAATGGCATGATGATGCGCGCGGCCAGCATCGGCGGGCCACTCGTCGGCGGCTTCCTGTATGCCTGGGGCGGCGGACGCCTCGCCTATGCCGCATGCGCGCTCGGCTTCGCCCTGGGCGCGCTTTGCCTCCTCGCAGTCAGGACGCCGTACCAGGGCGCGCCCGCCACCGATGCGGGCAATATGTGGCAGCGCTTTCGCGTCGGCATCCATTTCATCTTCCAGCGCCCCGTCATCCTAGGCACGATTTCGCTTGACCTGTTCGCCGTGTTGCTGGGCGGCGTGGTGGCGCTGTTGCCCATCTACGCCAAGGAAATCCTGCACGTCGGTGCGGACGGCCTGGGCGTGCTCCGCAGCGCCATTGCCATCGGCGAAGTCGGCGCGGGATTGTGGCTGAGCCTGCGTCCCTTCAATCACGCGGTCGGCAAACGGATGTTCATCGCAGTGGCCATTTTTGGCGCGGCGAACCTCGCGTTTTCGCTTTCGCACTGGTTCTGGCTTTCCTTTTTCGCCTTGGCGATTGCGGGCGCGGCGGACATGGTGAGCGTCTACATCCGTGGCGCGCTCCTCCAGTTTTCCACACCAGATGACATGCGCGGCCGGGTGAGCGCGGTCAACATGCTCTTCATCGGTTCTTCCAACGAACTGGGCGAATTCCGGGCCGGAACCTGCGCCGGCTGGTTCGGCCCGGTCGTCGCCGCCGTGGCGGGCAGCCTGTGCACCTTGGGCGTCGTCGCGCTCTGGACGCGCCTCTTCCCCCGCCTCTACGGCATGTGTCGCTTCGAGGAGGGGGAGCAGCGGTAGCAGCAGGGATCGGGAAAGTAGGCGGCTCTTGCCGGGCGGGAGGGTTTGCCGTGATGCGCTTTATCCCTGCCCGCGTATCCGCCGGGCTTCAGGAAAGGAAAAAGAACGATGCAAGGCTCAGGAGCGCCAGGCACCAGATACCGACCCGAATGACGTGGTATTCCCTCTCCTCTGCAGTATAAATGCAGATGATGCCGAGCAGATGAAACAGAATCCAGCCCGCGATCAGGAAAAGGAACCACCAGGAAAACAGACCGATTACAGGAAAGGTGAGGACAAAAAGCGTTGTCGCAATGAGCGTGGAGCGGATTCCCGCGCTCCAGGGCGCGGTGTCTTTTTTGGCATGCGTGCGCCTTGAGCGAAATCCAGTGGTCGCATAAAGCAGACAAAACAGGAGCCAGCCTACGAACAGAGGGACGAGCAAGGGAGCAAAGTAGAACAACGATTTCATAGCCAGAGTCGGCGGCAATGAATGCCACGGTTTCCTGTCCTCCGTCCGTCCTCAGTCCTCCGTCTCCTGAAGCCGTTCGATCAGGGCGTAGGCGGAGTGGTTGTGGATGGATTCAAAATTCTCCGATTCCACGGTGTAGGAGAGCACACGCGCTTCGGCGTTCAGGCGGGCGGCAACGTCGCGCACCATGTCTTCCACGAACTTGGGATGATCGTAGGCGTGTTCGGTCACGAACTTCTCGTCGGGACGTTTCAGGAGACCATAGAGCGCACAGGAGGCTTCCGATTCCACCAGTTCGACGATCTCCTCGATCCACAGGAAGGCACGGGTGCGCGCCGTGACCGTGACGTGTGAACGCTGGTTGTGCGCGCCACGCTCGGAAATCTTCTTCGAGCACGGGCACAGGCTCGTCACCGGCACGACCACCTTCAGACGCGAGATGATTTCATCGCCACGGATATCGCCAATGAAAGTCACGTCGTAATCCATGAGACTCATGACGCCAGAGACCGGGGCCGTCTTGTTGATGAAATAGGGGAAATTCATCTCGATGCGTCCGTTCTCGGCTTCCAGCCGCTGCACCATTTCCTTCAGCATGATGGGGAAATTCTCCACGGAAATTTCCTGCTCGTGACTGTTCAGGATTTCCACGAAGCGGGACATGTGCGTGCCCTTGAAATTGTGGGGCAGCCCCACGTACATGTTGAAGGTGGCGATGGTGTGCTGGATGCCCTGGCTGCGGTCGCTCACCCGCACCGGATGGCGGATGGCCTTGATGCCCACGCGATTGATGGGAAGCTGGCGGGTATCCTCCGAACTTTGCACGTCGGGGATGCCAAGGGTGTCGATGGTTGGCGCGTTGTTCATGATGGGGAAGTTTCCTGTGGAGAAGATGCAGATGCGCGCCTCTGGCGGGCGCTGTGGATGGCGGCCACGATGCCTGCGGCGTCCAGCCCCAGTTCGTGAAGCAATTCTTCCTGCTCGCCGTGTTCGATGAAGCGATCCGGCAGGCCCAAACGCAAAAGCGGTGTGGCGATGCCGCGCTCGCCCAGCACCCTGGCGATTTCCGCCCCCGCGCCACCGATCACCGAGTTCTCCTCAATGCTCACCAGAAGCTGGTGCCCCGCCGCCAGTTGCGCGATCAGGTCGGCATCAATGGGTTTGACGAAGCGCATGTTCACTACCGTCGCTTCCAGCGTTTCTCCGGCCTGGAGCGCCGGGGCGACCCGGCTCCCGAAGGCGAGGAGCGCCACCTCTTTCCCCTCGCGCAGGAGGATGCCGCGCCCGACGGGGAGCGTCTCCAGATCCTGCCCCGGTTCAACGCCCGTCCCGCTGCCGCGCGGATAACGGACGGCAGCCGGGGCATCCAGGCGATAGGCAGTGCTGAGCATGCGCCGACATTCGGCTTCGTCGGCAGGCGTCATGATCGTCAGGTTGGGAACGCAGGCAAGGAAGGAAAGATCAAAGCTTCCATGATGCGTAGCGCCATCCGCGCCCACCAGCCCGCCCCGGTCAATGGCGAACACCACCGGCAGGTTTTGCAGGGCAACATCATGGATCAACTGGTCGTAGGCGCGTTGCAGGAAGGAAGAATAAATGGCGACCACCGGCTTCATACCCTCAGCGGCCAGCCCGGCGGCAAAGGTGACGGCATGCTGCTCGGCGATGCCGACATCGTGATAGCGATCCGGATACTGTTCAGCAAAACGCACGAGGCCGGAACCCTCGCGCATGGCCGGAGTGATGCCGATCAGGCGCTCGTCGGCTGCCGCCATGTCGCAGAGCCAATCGCCGAAGACCTGGGTGTAGGTGCGCTTGCCCGAGCCCTGCTGGATGCCCGCCTTGGCGTCAAACTTGCCGACGCCGTGGTAAAGAATGGGATTGGCCTCCGCTTCCTCATAGCCTTGCCCCTTGCGGGTGATGATGTGCAGGAATTGCGGCCGCTGGATCTTCCGGATGTTTTCGAGCGTCGGCAACAGGACATCGAGATCGTGACCGTTGATCGGCCCATAATAGCGAAAGCCGAATTCCTCGAAGAGTGTTCCCGGAAAAATGATGCCTTTCACATGCTCCTCGGCGCGGCGGGCCAGTTCAAGGATGGGCGGCGCGACGCCCAGCATGTGGCGCCCGGCCCTGCGCGCCACATCCACGGTGCGACCGGACATGATGCGGGTGAGGATGGTGTTCAGCGCCCCCACCGGCGGCGAGATGGACATCTCGTTGTCGTTCAGGATCACGAGGAGATCGGTATCGGTGATGCCGCCATTGTTGAGCGCCTCGAAGGCCATACCGGCGGACATGGCCCCGTCGCCGATGATGGCCACAACCTTGCGCGTCTCGCCTTTCTGCCGCGCCGCAAGCGCCATGCCGAGCGCGGCGGAAATGGAGGTGGAGGAGTGGCCGACGCCAAAGGTATCGTACTCGGATTCGTCGCGCCGGGGAAAGCCGGAAATGCCGCCGCGCATGCGCAGCCGCGCCATGCCCGCGCGGCGACCGGTAAGGATCTTGTGGGTGTAGCTTTGGTGGCCCACATCCCACACCAGGCGGTCATGCGGCGTCTCGAACACGGTGTGGAGCGCAATGGCAAGCTCGACCGTGCCCAGGTTGGAAGAAAGATGCCCGCCAGTCTGGGAGACGGATTCCACCAGAAAGGCGCGAATCTCGGCGGCCAGTTGTGGCAGGGATTCGCGGGGCAGGCGGCGCAGGTCTTGGGGGGAATCGACCTGTTCCAGAAGCGGGAAAGTGGTCATGCGTCAGAAATTCCGGCGGCAGATGAAATCGGCAAGCTCGATGAGCCGCCTTGCGCGCTCGGCAAAGCAGGAGAGCGCGTCGAGCGTGTCGCGGCGCAAGGCGTCGGCATAATCGCGCGCGCCGGAAAGGCCAAGAAGACTCACATAGGTGGGCTTTACGCTGGCAGCATCCTTCCCGGCGGTTTTTCCCAGGGTGGCGGTGCTGGCGCTGGCATCGAGGATATCGTCGACTACCTGGAAGAGCAGGCCAACACGTTTTGCAAAACGGTCAAGCGCGACTTCCTCCACTTCCGCGAGCGGCGGGCCGCACAGCGCACCCAAGAGGATGGCGGCCCGGATCAAAGCGCCGGTCTTGAGGGCGTGCATCAATTCGAGTTCGGGCTGCTCCAGCGATTTGCCGACGGCAGCAAGATCAATGGCCTGCCCCCCCGCCATGCCCAAGGAACCGCTCGCCTCAGCCAACAGGGCCAGCATGCGCAGTTGCTGGCGAGGCTCCGGCGCGTCCTCCGGCGGAAAATGGCTCAGGACGAAGAAAGCCTGCGTTTGCAGGGCATCCCCGGCCAGCAGCGCCGTGGCCTCGTCAAAGGCGATATGACAGGTGGGCTTGCCGCGACGCAGGGCGTCGTTGTCCATGCAGGGAAGATCGTCATGGACGAGGGAATAGGCGTGGATCAATTCCACGGCGCAAGCGGCGCGCGTGCGTGTGCCGGATGGCGCGCCCGTGAGTTCGCCCGCCGCATGGACGAGCAAGGGACGCACCCGTTTGCCGCCGCCCAGGACGGCATGGCGCATGGCCGTGTGCAGGCGGGCGGGGATGCTGGTCTCGACGGGCAGGCAGGCGGAGAGCGCTGTTTCGGTACTCGTCTGGATTTGTCGCATCCAGTGCTGGAAATCGCGTCCGGCTTCGCTGCTCATGGAGTTTCGTCCTCCGGGTTCCAATCCTTCGGAAGGCCCGCTTCCAGTATCTGGATTTTCTGTCCGGCCGCTTGCAACTGTTCCCGGCAATGCCGCAAGAGCGCCATGCCGCGCTGGTAGGCGGCGATGGAAGCATCCAGTTCCAGCGTCCCGCCTTCCAGCGTTTCGACGAGGGTTTCCAGTTCGGCAAGCGCCGTCTCGAATTTCAGGTCTACGGGCAGGGCGGGATCGGCAGGGCGGGTCTTCGGCATGGGAGGCAGGGAACAAGGGCAAGGAAACGTCGGCGCAACAGGCCGAAGATGTTATCTTCTTGCCCCCACAAAGGCAATGATTTTTGGCGCCTGTGTAGCGAGCTTCCTATCTGTCCACCTTTGTAGCGCGATAGTTGTCCGGTCGTCATAGTATCTCCCTGGGAATTCCAAGGAGGGTTGAGATGAAGCGGACGCTCGTGCAGGAAG
>JAISLJ010000004.1 GCA_031290955.1 Zoogloeaceae bacterium
GGTGAATCAAGGCTTCCATGTTCGATTTCATCTCGGCCTTCGGCGGCGGCGTCACCTTGTGGTTGTCGCTCATCACCGGGCCGGGATTGACCCGCAGCCAGTCGATGCACTGGCGGATAATGCGGTTCGATTGCAGCATCTCCTCCATGCGCACCAAATAACGGTCGTAGCTGTCGCCATTGACGCCCACCGGCACATCGAAATCCACCTTGTCGTAGGCGGCGTAGGGCTGTTTCTTCCTTAAATCCCACTCGATGCCGGAACCGCGCAGCATCGCACCGGTAAACCCCAGTTGCTTCGCCCGCTCCGGCGAGACCGTACCGATATTCACCAGACGCTGCTTCCAGATGCGGTTGTCGGTCAGGAGCGTGTGGTATTCGGCGTGATAGCCGGGAAAGCGGTTCGTGAAATCCTCCAGGAAATCAAGCAACGAGCCTTGCCGATTCGCGTTGAAGGTTTCCACCGCCTTCTTGTTTTTCCACGGCGATTCCTGATATTGCGGCATCTGGTCGGGAAGGTCGCGGTAGACGCCGCCGGGACGGTAGTAGGCCGCATGCATTCGCGCGCCGGAGACCGCCTCGTATGCGTCCATCAAGTCTTCACGCTCGCGGAAGGTGTAGAGCGCCATGGTCATCGCGCCCACATCCAGCGCGTGGCAGCCAATCCAGAGCAGATGGTTCAGGAGGCGCGTCACCTCGTCGAACATGGTGCGGATGTATTGCGCCCGCTCCGGCACTTCCACGCCCGCCAGCTTCTCGATTGCCAGGCAGTAGGCGTGCTCGTTGCTCATCATGGAAACATAATCGAGCCGATCCATGTAGGGCACGGACTGCACCCAGGTGCGCGTCTCGGCGAGTTTTTCGGTGCCGCGATGCAAAAGCCCGACGTGCGGATCAGCGCGTTCCACCACCTCGCCATCCATCTCCAGCACCAGACGCAAGACGCCGTGCGCCGCCGGGTGCTGCGGGCCAAAATTCAGGGTGAAATTGCGGATGTCCGTCACGGCGCAAGCCCTCCATATTCGGCTTCCCGCGCCACACGCGGGTTGTTCTCGCGGGGGGCAATCGTCACCGGCTGGTAGAGAACGCGCCCTTCCTTTTCGTCGTAGCGCATCTCCACATGCCCGGAAACCGGGAAGTCCTTGCGCAGCGGATGCCCGACGAAACCATAGTCGGTGAGGATGCGGCGCAAATCCTCATGGCCCTCGAACACAATGCCGAACAGATCGAAGGCTTCGCGCTCGTACCAGTTGGCGGAATTCCAGATGGGCGTCACGGAAGGCAGGCGCGGAAAGCCCTCCTCCTCCGCGAAGACGCGCAGGCGCAAGCGCCAGTTGTGGGCGATGGAAAGCAGGTGCGTGACCACGGCGAAGCGTTTTTCCGGCCGCGCTCCGGCGTGCGCCGCGTAATCCACGCCGCACAAGTCGATGAGTTCCTCGAAGGCAAACTCCGGCGCGTCGCGCAGGGTTTTGGCCACGTCTGCGTAATCGGCGGCGGCGACTTCGAGCGTGAGTTCGCCCAGCGCCGGGGAAAGCCGCCGGATGTGCCCCCCCAGGTGGCTTTCCAGGTGTTGTTGAAGGGTCGAGAGTTTGGCGGAGGACATGGCGGCGGCGATCGGGAAAATTCAGCGAGCGATGGTCGAGGTGCGACGAATCTTGTTTTGCAACTGGATGATGCCGTAGATCAGGGCTTCCGCCGTTGGCGGGCAGCCGGGCACATAGATATCCACGGGCACGATACGGTCACAGCCGCGCACGACGGAATAGGAATAGTGGTAATAGCCGCCGCCGTTGGCGCAGGAACCCATGGAGATCACCCAGCGCGGTTCGGGCATCTGGTCATAGACCTTGCGCAGGGCCGCGCCCATCTTGTTGGTAAGCGTGCCCGCCACGATCATCACGTCGGACTGGCGCGGCGAGGGGCGAAAGACGATGCCGAAGCGGTCCAGGTCGTAACGGGCGCAACCGGCGTGGATCATCTCCACCGCGCAGCAGGCCAGGCCAAACGTCATCGGCCACACGGAGCCGGTGCGCACGAAATTGATGAGCTTGTCCGCTGAGGTGGTGACGAAGCCTTGCGGCAGGAGACCTTCGATCGACATGCGTACTCCCTGTTATTCCCAATCCAGCGCGCCCTTGGCCCAGGCGTAGGCGTCCCCTACCAAAATGATGGCGAGGAACACGACAACTTCGAGAAAGCCAAAGAACTTCATGGGTTCGCTGGCGACGATGTCCTTGAACACCGCGCCCCAAGGGAAGAGAAAGGCGATTTCGAGATCGAAGAGGATGAAGATGATGGCGATGAGGTAATAGCGCACGTCGAATTTCATGCGCGCGTCCTCGAAGGCCTCGAAGCCGCACTCGTAGGCGGAGAGTTTTTCCGGATTGGGCCGGTGCGGCGCGACAAGACGCCCCATAAACACCGGCAGGATGCCGATGACCAACCCGACGAGGATGAACATCAGGATTGGAAAATAGTTTTCCAGCATGACGACGACCTTCCGTTGCGCATCGTGTTCTCTATCTTATAGAAGACAGGGGCTTTCGCCAAAAAACGAGCAGATCGGGTTTCCCCTCCCTGCTCTCCCGTCTCTGGTTTTGGTGCCGACGGCGAGACTCGAACTCGCACAGCTTAAAGCCACTACCCCCTCAAGATAGCGTGTCTACCAATTTCACCACGTCGGCGCAAATTCATGCGGGAGGCGTTTCCCTCTCACCGGGGGATTTCTTCTTCCGCAGAATTCGTTGTTGATTCCGTTTGCTGCCCTGCCGCCGGGCCAGACCCTACAGGCACTGGTTCCACAGGCGTTGTTGCGGCGGGTTCGTCAACAGGCGCGGATTGTATCACGCCTTGCATGACGCTGCCAGAAGTCTGTGGTCGATAGGTAGCAGTGTAGCCCAGCGCGAGACAGGTCAGGAAAAAAATGGTCGCCAGCACTCCCGTGCTGCGGCTGAAGAAATTGGCCGAGCCGGAAGCGCCAAAGAGGCTTCCCGAAGTGCCGCCGCCAAAGGCCGCGCCCATGTCCGCCCCTTTGCCGTGCTGCATGAGCACGAGAAAGATGATGCCTGCCGCCGCCAGCACATGCACCACCAGAAATAAGGAATACAACCAGTTCCAGTTCATGTTGTTCGTTTTCCAAAACCTGCCCGGCAAATCGCCAGGAATTCATCCGCATCCAGGGAAGCGCCGCCGACCAGACCGCCATCGATATCCGGCTGGGCGAACAGGGCCGCCGCGTTGTCCGCCTTCACGCTTCCGCCATAAATGATCCGCAGATCCGCCGCCGCCGCGAGATCCTCCTTCGCCACCCGCTGCCGCAAGGCCCGATGCACGATCCCGGCCTCCTCCGGCTTTGCCGTACGCCCGGCGCCGATGGCCCAGACCGGCTCGTATGCCAGCACCGCCTCGGCAAGCGCCGTGACCCCGTGCCGGGACAAGACCGCATCCAGTTGCCGGAAGACCACTTCCAGCGTGGCATCGGCGCGACGCTCCTCCAGGGTCTCCCCTAGACAGAGCACCGGGATCATTCCGGCGGCGCGCGCCGCGCCAAACTTTTCCGCCACCAGATCATCGGATTCGTGATGCGAAATCCGCCGCTCCGAATGCCCGACGATCACATAGCGACAATCGAAATCCGCTAGCATGAAGGCCGATACCTCGCCAGTATGCGCGCCCGCCGTGTGCGGACTCAAATCCTGTGCGCCCAGCGTGATGGGCGTATCCCGCAACAAGCGCGAAACCTGATCCAGGTAGGGATACGGCACACAGATGGCAACCTCTACTGCGTCCGCCGCACCCAAGCCCTGCAAGAGAGCCTTCAGCAAGGCTGCATTGGCGGCAAGCCCGCCATTCATCTTCCAGTTCCCGGCCACAAACGGCTGACGGCGCATGAAGCCTCTCCGCAAATCAGAACGGCGGATTATATCGGCCTTTGGCCACGATGGGAAGCGCAATCATGGAAAGTGGATCGGCGAAAAACTTCCCCATATCGCCCGCGTTACTTTTCACGTGTATTTTTGCGTACATTTTGTGAGGAAAGCGCCGGACGTTTCTTTTCCCCGACCCAGCCCGCGCTTTCCACATCAGGCACATCAGGTCGCGCTTGCTCCGGTCGCGCCGGGCGCCGGAACGGTTTTATCCGGCGCGGGCGCGGGGGAAGCGGCAGGCGGGCTGGTTTTTGGCGCGGCGTCCCCCTCCTCCGCGCTGCCGCTTCCGGACGTCTTCTTCTTTTTCCTTTGCGCAGGATCGGACGGCGGCGGCAGTTGCGGCGTGACCGTCTCCAGACTGTTTTCCCGCATGTATTCGTCCATCTCCCGCCAGCCCGCATAGATGGATTCCATCGGCAGCCAGGTATAGATGGCGTAGCAATCCTCGATGGCGCGGCCGGATTGTCGACACGCGCCGCCCACGGCCTTGCCTTCGGCATCCGCGCGCGCTTCCTGCTTGGCCGGGTCTTCCAGGCCCAGCTGCTTGCCGATCCGTTCGCACGCACCCAAGGTGAGGAGCAACGTGAACACGACACACAATCTTCGTTTCATGGTTCCATCCGCCCGGCCTCCCGCGACGGAAAGCCTCTACACACATTTCAATGAAGCAGGATTTTCCCACATCCGCCGACCTCTGGGGCAACGGGAGAACGTTTTCTTCGCCCTTGCCCGACCCAGGCGACCATCCTGTATGACGTTTCGCGTCGGCATGCAATTGTTGTTCGGGCATTCTTATGCAGATGAAGTTCCATCTTCTTCTCCTTTCCTTGTCTTGAGCGAATCTACCACTTCCCGCAACACCTCACGCGCAAAAAACAGCGGCCAGCGTGAAAATTGAATCGAACCGTCCGGGATGCGACACGAAACGTCAAACGTGTGATAGTATGCGAAGTTCCGGCGCACCTGCTGACCATCAGTTGCCTTCCGAAGGCAGGGGTCAGACGTTCGAATCGTCTCGGGCGCGCCACATTGAACCCGCATGGCTGGTGGGTTTGTCAAATTGGTGTTCAGGAGGTTTTATGGATCGTATCAAGCGTTCACTGTTGGTTGGCCTGCTTGCCGCCTGTTGCGCGGCTTCGGCACTGGCCGCGCCGAACCTGGCCGAGCGTCGCGCCATTACTGCCTATGAGCAGGGCGCTTACGCCACTCACCTGGCCGACATCAAGGCCGCCGCCACTTTCGCAGTACCCGTCGAAGTGAAATGGGACACCATCGCGCGCCCAGGCGAAGCTGATGCCTATGGCAACGATGATTACTGGACCAATATCTTTTTTGAGCCATTGAAGAAGGCGCTCAAGGCGATCACCATTGACGAGGTGGGCAAAAAGGCGCTCAAGGCAAACCTCAAAAAGATCGTGATTCACTACGATAAGAATACGGCGTCGCCCAGCAATTACGCCAGCGACGTAAGTTTCAAGGGTGGTGTGCTCACGCTGAATTTCGTCCCGTACACTAATGCCTACGACATCGACGGGCGCGCTGCGGCCATCCAGAAAGTGCTGGAAGAGGGGCTCTGATCACAAACCGACTCCGGTTGAAACCCAAGCTTTCAGGGCAACGTGAAGCTTGGGGAAACACTGAACAAACGGTCAAATTGAGGCGAGAGAAACAAAGATTGAGACAAAGAGTATGAACAAAACATAACCGAGAGGTTTTTGCTGGAAAACTGGCCCCGGAAGGCCGGAAA
>JAISLJ010000005.1 GCA_031290955.1 Zoogloeaceae bacterium
TAGTTGCTAGATTCCGGGGATTGTCCAGCAATAATTTCCGCCATGCCGCCAAGTGTCACAATGGGCCATTGAGATTGAATCTGCGGGCGATTTTGGATTGCTAGGTTAATCTGTTTCTCAAACGTCACCCGTGAAAAATCCAGCATTTCCGTCAATCTCGCCGTGTTAGCGTAGGCGCGCAAGGATTCGGGAATCGCCGCCAGTCGCCCCTTGAAATTGTCGGGGAAACGCTGAAAAAGTCCCAGACCAGCAGTTTATATCATTGATTTTATTAGATTTGTTTTTCGGAAAAGGGGCTTGTTCAGACCTTCCTCGGCGATGTAGCGATTGAGCTTGTCTGCGTTGTCGCGGTCGCGCCGCCGCAACGCGCTGTTGCTGCCCCACCGAAAGCCGCGTGACCGGACGCGCCAGCCCGGCGGCAAGGCCCAAGCGTTCGAGCAGGCGCAAGGCGGCTTCCCGCAAGGTGGGCGCTTGCCGCAAGGCACGCCCTGCACGACCAGACTGCCCCGCACAGGCCGCAGGATGCCGGCGATGAGCGCCAGCAAGGTGCTTTTGCCGCTGCCGCTGGGGCCGGAAAGAAAAACCCGCTCGCCCGGACGGATGGTGAAATGGGGAATCTCCAGCACAGGCCGCGCCGCGCCCGGCCAGGAAAAAACGAGGTCTTGCATGGCAAGCGCGAGGCTTGGGGAGGCGTTGGGTTGCGGCGGCATGGGGTTTTCTTTCATTGCGCCGGGCGCGGGAACTCAATCATCCTGGATCGCATCACAAACCCATGTCAGCGCCTCGGGCGAGAGGCGATCGAGCAGAATGCAGTCGAAGCGGCAGGGCGTGTCGCCGTGCGTGGAGAGCCAGTGCCGCGCCGCGAGCCGCAGGCGGCGGCGCTTCGCTTCGGTGATGCTCGCGCCCGCGCCGCCAAAACGCGCCGAACGCCGCAGGCGCACTTCCACGAAAACAGTGACTCGGCCTGCGCGGGCAACCAAGTCGATTTCCCCACCCTTGACCCGATAATTGCGCGCCAGAATCTTCATCCCCCGCCCGATGAGAAAATCCGCCGCCAGCGCCTCGGCGCGCGCGCCATCTGTGATTTCTTTCGCCGAATCCGGCATGGAAAGCCCCCAGGACAAAAACAATGACAAAACCACGCGCCATTGTATGCGCTCCTCGTTCTTTTGGGGAATCCCGGTGAGTACGGGAGCCTGCCCCTACGGGGCGCCGCGTTGTCGGGGGTCTTCGCAGGGGCGGCCCCGGGGCGGCCCCCCCCCGTGGCTGCCGTGGCTGCCCGGTATGATTGCGAGCGGGCGTTTCGTTCTTGCGCGAGGTTCCCAAGGTGGGGGCGGCTTCCAGCCGCCCTTTCCATCTCTTGGGGGAGCATCTTGCTCCCCCACCCAAACAAACGCAGGGGGCGAATTTCAAACCCGCTCCTGCACCAAAAACCTTGAAAAGCATCAAAAAATCCTGTCCTGGCGGACGGCGATGAAAAACCTTTCCTGCGCAAAGGTTTTGTAAAGGCTCTTCGGCGCAAAGCGCCGCATCGCCGTCCGCTAGGACTCAGGCACCGAAGAATGTTCGCAGGCTGAGTGCCGAATAGTCGAGCATTTCTTCCGTCAGCCCTGGATAGAGGCCAATCCAGAAGGTGTCGTTCATGATGCGTTCCGCGTTGGCGAGGGTGCCGGAGACGTGGTATTCCCGGCCCTGCATGCAGGGTTGGCGGGTGAGGTTGCCGGCGAAGAGCAGGCGCACGCCGATTTTGCGCTGGTCGAGGTAGCGGAGCAGATCGACGCGCCGGGTTGCGGATTCTTCCTTCAGGGTGAGGGGATAGCCGAACCATGCCGGGTCGCTTGCGGGCGTGGCTTGCGGCAGCAGGAGGAAGTCCCCGGTATCGGCAAGCGCCTGCGTGAGGCGGGCGAAGTTCCTTTTGCGCGCGGCGATGAAACTTTCCAACTTTCCGAGTTGCGCCAGCCCCACGGCAGCTTGCATGTCGGTGATCTTGAGGTTGTAGCCCAGATGCGAATAGACATATTTATGGTCATAACCGGCGGGCAGCTCCTGCCATTCCCGCTGGAAACGCTGGCCGCAGGTATTGTCGCGTCCCGGCGCGCACCAGCAGTCGCGTCCCCAGTCGCGCAGGGATTCGACGGCGCGTTTCAACAGCGGATCGCTGGTAAGGACTGCCCCGCCCTCCCCCATCGTGATGTGGTGCGCCGGGTAAAAAGAAAGCGTGGCAAGGTGTCCGAATGATCCTGTTTTCCTGCCCTGATAGGTGGAACCCAAGGCATCGCAGCAATCTTCCACCAGCCAGAGGCCATGCCGATCGGCAAGGGCGCGGATTTCCGCCGCCGCGAACGGGTTGCCCAGCGTGTGCGCGAGCATGATGGCGCGGGTCTTCGGGGTGATGGCGGCATCGATGGCGGCGGCTGTCGGGTTGTAGGTGGCAAGTTCGGAATCGACGAAGACCGGGATCAGACGGTTTTGCAGGATGGGACTGACCGTTGTGGGAAAACCGGCAGCGGCGGTGATGACTTCATCGCCGGGTTGCAGGGCGCGTTTGCCCAGCAAGGGCGAGGTCAGGGCAGAAATTGCCAGCAGGTTGGCCGAGGAACCGGAATTACAGGTGAGCGCGAAATCAATGCCGAGAAAGGCGGCCAGCTTTTCCTCGAAGGCGGCGTTGAAGCGTCCGGTGGTCAGCCAGCCATCCAGCGCGGCATCGACCATGTGCGTGAATTCCTCCGCGCCCAATACCTTGCCGGAAGGCGGCACGGGCGTTTTTCCAGGAACGAAGGGCGTTTCCACGCGGCTTTCGGCATAACGGCGGGTCAGCGCCAGAATCTGGTCGCGCAGGTCGGCCGTCATGGAATTGGCGAATGTCCTGGGTTGTTCCGGGGAATCATGTTCAAGGGTAGTTGTCCTTGAATTTTGTCGCATGCCAACAGCCTTCTATGTCCGGGCCTACTTCGATTGAGCCAGACTTTCCGCCAAGGCGACGAGTTTTAAAAATTCCGCCCGGTAGCCGTAAGGGTCTTTGCCCACGGCGGTTGCGGCGAGGGCGCGGGCGTCTTCGTAGCGCCAGTTGCCGATGTGGGTGT
>JAISLJ010000006.1 GCA_031290955.1 Zoogloeaceae bacterium
CGGAAATCTTCTCCGTCACCGCGCCCTTGCGCGGCGCCTATCAGTTCTATGTCAATTACTGGGGCAATTTTGGCGATTCCGGCTATCATTTCGACGAAAACACCCGGCAAAGGCCGATCATCACCTGTCGAATCACCTTGATCCTGCATGAAAACACCCCCAACGAACGGCGCGAAAGTTTTGTTGTGCCGTTGCGCGGGATTGGCGATCTCACGCATGTTCGATCCCTGATTTTCTGAAAGCGCAACACATCATGTTGAAACGATTTTTCTCTTCCTGCGCCTCGGCGCTCATGCTGTTACCCCTGATCGCGCAAGCTGAACTGGATCTACCGCGCAGCGGCTGGCGCGAAGGCAATCCTGACGCGCCCTACACGCAGACGGTCAATTATCCCGCCAACACGGTCAGCGTCGACGAAGGCACGCCAGACGCTGGACAGATTCGCGGGCGCATCCGCCAAAACGCCAAGGCGTCGGCGGCGCGGCGTCCGGCAACGCTGGTGGTCAACGGCAACGCCATGCCGATTCGCCTGGACGAGACGGGCGCGTTTGCGCGTCCCTACAGTTTCGGAACCGGCTCCAACAGCGTTGAGGTGCGCGCGGAAGGCGAGGAACCCCTGCGCGCGCAGTTCTACCAAAGCGCCGCCGGGCAAGCGGAGGCGCGGCTGCGCATTGTGTTGAGTTGGGATAGCGATGGCACGGACATCGACTTGCATGTAATCACGCCAAGCGGTCAACATGCCTGGTACGGCGAGCGCGTTATTGCGGGCGGCGCCATCGATACCGATGTCACCACCGGCTACGGTCCGGAAATCTTCTCTTCCGCCGCGCCGGAACGGGGCTTGTACCAGGTCTATGTCAATTACTACGGCGGTGGTGAAGACGCCTCCAACCTCACCACCGTGCGCCTGACCGTGCTTTCAGGAGACGGCGCCGCCAACGAAAGACGCCAGGAATTCACCGTCCCCATGCGCTACGCAGGCGAATTAACGCTGGTGCGTTCGTTTGTGTATTGATTTTTGGCTTGCGCTGAAGCCATGATGAACGCGGAAATCCACAAAATGCGCGCCCTGAAAAAAGGGTTGTGTGCGTTTTTATGCCCTTTCTTCGCCAGCGCCAGCGTTGCCGCCGCGCCGCCGCTGATCGGCGATTGGCAATCCAGCCGTGAACTAACCATGTCGTTCATCGAAAACCATGTTCGCCTGAAAGCGGAAACGGAATCCTTCTTGCGCCAGTTAAGCGGACACATGACCCTCCGTTTTGATGCGGAATACGTTACCCTCGACCTTCCCGACCTCACAATAGAAATCAACGGGAAGAAACACCCCATGACAGGGTTTCGGGAAAAAAGCCGCTACAAGGTATTGTTTTCCAGCGACACCAAGATTGTCATACAGTCCGAAGTCCCTTCTAGCCAACAGGAAACCGTTCAGATCTTCTACTTCGTTGATGACAAAACAATGTGGGTTTATGGAGGGAATAACGATCCGGGGCTGCCAGATATTCACTATCGCGAATATTTTGTGCGCACAAGATAGTCCATGCTGATCGTCCAACCGCGCCCCAACGCAGAGCAGCCACGCCGTTCCCTGCTTTCCGCCCTCAGCCGCGCGATTTCTGGAGAGGGTGCGTGTCGCATCTCGGACGATTCGATTCAGGCGAACGATTGAAGCATTGTGGGCGCTCAGCATACCAGATGTTCATGGCGTCCAAGGGTGTTTTGCTGTTGAGGGCGGCTTGCGGGAGGTGCTCGTTGTAGAGCATGGCATATCGGAGCAGGGTTTGTTCCAGGTCTTCGCCGCTCATGAAATGATGGGGCTTCAGGATGCCCGCGATGCGACCATTGAAACGCTCGACCATCCCGTTGGTCTGCGGCGTGCGGGGACGGGTCAGGCGATGCTCGATCGCAAGCGCGGCGCACAATTGATCGAACTCATGCTGGCCGCTGGCCTGCATGGCGGCAGCGTGCTTGTCATGTAAAATACGGGCTTTCCATTTTCGGGAGTCTTATCGTGCCCAAGATCGCTGCCGTGATCCTCTCCGCCCTCCTCCTCTTTTTTGCTTCTGCCGCGCTCCCGGCCCCGGCCAAGAAGGCGGCAAAGGCCAAAAGCGAGCCTGCCGTGACCGAAATCGAGTTCGCGCATCAACTGGATCAGCGCAACGCCGAACGTCTGGCCGCGCTCGTGGAACGCTTCAACCGCGAGCAGCAGGAGATCGTCATCCGGATCGTGCATGCCGAAGCCAAGGGCAAACCCGCGCTCCTGAATCTCGCCACACCGGATACCATTGCCACGTTCATCACGCGCAAGGCGGCCTACAAGCCGATTTCCCGCCTCCTGAAGGAAACCAAGGAGAAGCTGCCCAGCGGCGATTTCTCGCCCGATCTTTTTTCCGCCCTCGCCCGAAAGAACCTGACCGCCCTGCCGGTCGCCTTTTCCACGCCCGTCCTTTTCTACAACAAACGCATGTTCCGCGAGGCCGGACTCGATCCCGAGCGCGCGCCGCGCACCTGGCGCGAGATGCAGGAAACCGCCGGGCGCTTGCTGGAACGGGGAATGGCATGTCCCTACACTTCTTCCTGGCCCGTCTGGATTCACATCGACAACATGAGTTCCGTCTCCAACGCGCCGGTGGCGGACGCCAAGGGAAAACTCGTCTTCAATGGCCTGGCGCAGGTAAAGCACGTCGCCATGCTGGCTTCCTGGCGCAAATCCAGCTACTTCCACCACTTTGGCCGCGCCAACGAGGCGGATGCCCGCTTTCACGACGGGCAATGCGCCATGCTGACTTCCGACGCCTGGGCGAACAGTTTTTTACGCGAAGCGCCGGGCCTGGAACTGGGCGTTGCCGCTTTTCCCTATCATGACGATCTCCACGGCGCGCCGCAGCACACGCTCGCCGCGGGCGCTTCCCTGTGGGTGGGCGGCGGCTACAAGGCGCGGGAATACAAGGCCGCCGCGCGTTTCCTGCGCTTTTTGATGCAGCCGGAAACCCAGGCGGAACTGGCGCGCGCCGGAGGCTTCCTGCCGCTCACCAATTCCGTGCGGCAAAGCATCCGCGCCCAACTCCAGAAGGATGAGGAAGCCGCTTTCGACATCGCCTACGCCTCCCTGCGCGGCAAGGGCGCGGAACATCCCCTGCGCGTTTCCGCCCTGGAACAGGTGCGCATCATCGCGGACGAGGAACTCGAACAGGTCTGGGGCGGCAGGAAATCCGCCAAGGCGGCGCTGGATACCGCCGTCCGGCGGGGCAACGCAGTGCTTTCCGCCAAGCCCGCGCTCCGGAAGGCGGTGCTGTTCTGATGCGGCCCGCCTCCGTTACCTTCGACCTGGACGGCACACTGCTGGATACGGCGACGGATTTGCACGTCTCGGCCAATCGCATGCTGGCGGAACTGGGACGGCCCCTGCGCACGGAAGCGGAGATTCGCCGCTTCGTCGGCACGGGCGGTGACGCACAAGCAGGGGCTGATCGTGAGCGCAAGGGCATATCCGGGCAATCCCTATGATGGACACATCCTGCGCGAGCAACTGGAATGATGAGGAAGCCAAAAAGAAACGACAGGTTTGTCCAGATCGCGCGTATCCATGTTTCCGTGGTTTTGTGCGCGGTCGCTGTATTTTTGTTGCTGAAACAAAATATCGTTTCCGGGATGTTCTTTCTTCTTTTATTCGTCCTTGTGGCTACCGGAAATTTATTTGTCCTCGAGGTGGCGAGGGTGGTTTTCGGGCTGCTGTCGGCATTCGGCATCGCCTTCTTTTTCAATCCTTTTCTTCTGCGGGATTTTGATCTGCTATGGAACATGCCAAGGGGCACGCTTTTGTTTTTCCTTTATGAAATCGTATTCCTGAGTTGCTTTTTCGCGTGTGGGAGGCTGATCTTGCGAATGCGCGACAATGCCCAAAATCCATCGGACACGCAGGGCAAGGAATGATTTCATTCCGGAAACAATCTGTGGACTGCGAAACCCGGAACCCGGTAACTTATTCCGGCAAATTCTTGCGTGCAGGGTCGTTTTCCAACGCCTGCGAGGAATGCGCTGGCGTTTCGGCGGGATTCCGGGCGGGTGGAGGGAGATCGTCGTCCATCAGGATGCGAAAGCCAGGGCCTTCCAGATCGTCGAACTGGCCGCCGCGCACGGATTTCCAGAAGATGAAGGCGATCACGAACACCAGCGCCACCGAAAAGGGGATCAGGAGATACAGGGCTTCCATCAGGCTTCCTTTTTCTGGATTCTCAAGGCGTTCAGGACCACCAGCAGCGAACTCGCCGACATGCCAATGCCCGCCGCCCACGGGGCAACATGGCCCAGCGCCGCCAGAGGCAGCGCCAGGAGATTATAGACAAAGGCCCAGGCCAGATTCTGGCGGATGATCGCCAGGGTAAAACGGCTCTTCGCCAGTCCGCTGCGCAGGGGTTCCAGGCGATCCGCGAGCAGGATCAAATCGGCCTGGGTGCGCGCCAGCGGCGCGCCGCTGCCCATGGCGACGGAAACCTGCGCCTGCGCCAGCACCGGCGCGTCATTGACGCCATCGCCGATCATGGCGACCACATGACCTTCTGCTTGCAGGGCCTGCACCGCCTTGCGCTTCTGTTCCGGCGACATGGCGGCCTCAACTTGCGTGATGCCCAGTTGTCCGGCCACCCGCCGGGCCACATGCGGGGCATCGCCCGTCATCAGCGCCACCCGGCAACCCGCGGCACGCAAATCCTGGATGAGCTGCGCCGCCTCCGGACGCAGCGCGTCGCCCAGCCGGAAAAAGGCAAGGATGCCGGTTTCGTCACCCAGCGCCACCAGCGTATCCCCGGCGGCGCGCCAGGCTTCCGGACTTTCCGTGCGATCGCCGGAGAGTTCCGCCACAAAATCGGGACGACCAATGCGCACACGCCGTCCATCCTGCCATCCTTCCAGCCCCATGCCTGCCTTGGCTTCCACCCGTTCCACGGGGCCTGCGGGCGGCGATTTCCCCGATTCGCCGCCCGCAGCGTCGCGCAAGGCGAGCGCCAAGGGGTGTTCCGAAGCCTGTTCCAGCGCCGCGGCAAGCGCCAGCGCGTTCTGGCGCGCGTTCGGGGCGGCGGTTTCCGGGAGCCAGATTTCCAGAAGGCGCATGTCTCCACAGGTCAAGGTGCCGGTCTTGTCGAAGACGAAGCAATCCGCCCGCGCCAGCGTCTCGATGGCATGCCCGCGCGTGACCAGCAAGCCTTCCCGGGCCAGCGCGCCCGCCGCTACGGTGAGCGAGATCGGCGTCGCCAGCGCCAGGGCGCACGGGCACGTGACAACCAGCACGGAAACCGTGATCCACAAGGCGCGGCTGGCATCCACCCGCAACCAGATCAAGGCGACCGCGATGGCAACAAAAAGCAAGTCGGCGACAAACCAGCGCGCAATGCGGTCAGCGCTGTTCACAATGCCTGGCTTTTCCACCGCAGCCCGCTCCATGAGGCGGATGATGGCCGAAATGCGCGTCCCCTCGCCCACCTCCTCCACCGCGACAACCAAGGGACTTTCCTGATTGATCGCGCCGCCCGTCACGGGGTCCCCCACGCCCTTGGCAACCGGCTGGCTCTCGCCGGTCAGGAGCGATTCGTCGGCGCGGCTCTGGCCTTCCAGCACGCGCCCGTCCGCCGGGATGGCGTCTCCGGGACGCACGAGCACCACATCCCCGACCTTCAGGTCCGCCACCAGCACCTGCTCGCTTTCCCGATTTTCCGGGAAACGCGGCAAGCGCGCGCAGAAGGCGGGCAGGAGACGGGCAAGCGCCTCGGTGACGCTTACGGCCTTCTGACGCGCCGTCATTTCAAGGTAGCGTCCGCCCAGAAGAAAGAAGACAAACATGGCGACCGAATCAAAATACACCTCGCCGCCACGCAGGAGCGTTGCCCAGACACTGGCGAGAAAGGAGACGCCAATGCCCAGCGCCACCGGCACATCCATGCCCACCCGCCTTAGCCGAAGGTCGCGCAGCGCCCCCAGGAAAAAGGGCTGCGCGGAATAGAGCACCACCGGCAGGGTCAGCACGAGGCTGGCCCAGCGGATCAGGGTTTCGATCTCCGATGTCATCTCGCCTTCCCCAGCCAGATAGACGGGAATTGCGTACATCATGACCTGCATCATGCCGAAGCCTGCCACCCACAGCCGCCACAACGCGCCCTGGCGTTCCTTCTGCGCCAGTTCCTCGTGGCGGGCGGCATCGTAGGGATGCGCCCGGTAGCCGATGGCGGCAATCGCCGCGAGGATGTCGGAAAGTTTGACCCGCGTCGTATCCCAGCGCACCCGGGCGCGGCGCGTGGCGTAATTGACGCTCACGCCCGTCACGCCGGGCAACTGGCCGATGTGCCGCTCGTTCAGCCAGACGCAGGCGGCGCAGGTGATGCCTTCGAGCATCAGGGAGGCTTCCAGTTCCTCTTCCCCGCAGGCGCGCACAAAACTCTTCTGGAATTCCGCGTGGTCGAACAGGTGCAATTGTTCCAAGGCGGCGGGCACGGCCTCGCGTGGCGATTCGGGCAGGGCGTCGCGGCTGGCGTAGTAATCCTCCAGGCCGTTCGCCACGATGGCCTCGGCCACGGCCTGGCAGCCCGCGCAGCACATCCCGCGCCGCGCTCCCTTGATGGCCACGGAAAAATCGGCCTCGGCAGGAACGGGCAGGCCACAGTGATAACACTGCCGCGTGCCCCTTCCGGCATCCGACCCGGAAAGCGATTCAGACAAGGACATAAATGTAGATTCCGGGCCTCAGGGCATTCATCCAGAAGGCTGGCAGTATAAAGCAGATGTCAGGGATCAGGAGACAGGGAACAATAGAGAGCCTTCAGCAGCAAAACCAAAGCTCGTGGAAGCCCTGACGACGGCAGTTCTTGCCCAAGGCAAGCCTGCTGCGCAGCCTACAGACACCATTGGACGCCCTCGGACGTAATTGATCTTGCGCCTGCTGTTAGACCTTGCTATGCTGCACTTGTAGTACCACCATCAACCACAGTCAACCACCAAGGAGGAATGTCATGACCCACATCAGAAACGAAGGCTGGAACGGTTAAGCATGCTGTTCGGCGAAACCGCAGGCTTCTGGATACAGACCGTCGCCCTCATAGCATCTGCTCTGGGGGCGATCTCTTTGATCTACAGCAACGGCAGGGCCACGCGCAGGCGGGCTACTGTGGCCCATATCATCCATCAGGAGTCGAACCCGGAGCTTCTGAAAGCGATTGCCGTTGTCTACAAGCTGCAACGCACAGGGGTGCCGCTTGCAGAGCACCTGACGAACGAGGACTCGCCTGAGTTCCAGGCGATTCTGAAAGTGCTCAATCATTATGAGTTTGTCGCACTGGGAATCCGCCGGAAAGCGTTTGATGAGAGTATCTACAAGTACCTTCAGTGCGCGAATATCCGTAAAGCATGGAGAAAAACATCGGGTATCGTTGGAACTCCGGAACCGGGAAGAACTGCCAACGCTGTTCCAGGAATTCGAGTGGCTTGCGACGCGATGGGAAGCAGAGCCTATTCAGCGGATATAGACCAGCAAGCCCAACCCGCCTGACTGAAGCCCTGACGACGCAGGCTCTTGCCTTGGGCTGCGTCCCTGCCCAACCCGCAGACACACCCTGGAAAACGCCATTTATCATGACAAAAACCAGAAAATAGCTGGTTTTGGCGCGCTTGCTATTTAGCGCCTTTGTCATACTCCAGTAGATCATCTTCATCCCCGATTCCTGATTCCTGCCTCCTGCGGCAGGGGAAAGCGTGATCCCCTGGTTTCCGTGATGATCCAGTCCAGCGGCTGGTCGTGGGCCTGGGGGGGAAGATTGTCGGTCTGGCTCAGGTCGAAGCCCACGCCGATTGCCAGCGGGCGGGGGATGAGCGTTGCCAGGGTGCGGTCGAAAAAGCCGCCGCCGTATCCCAGGCGAAAGCCGTCGCGGTTGAAGGCGTTGACCGGGATCAGGAGCGTCCGGGGGATGAGGTACGCGCCTTTTGCAGGCGCGGGGATGCCGTAGCGGTCGGGGCAGAGCGGCGTTTCCGGTCGCCAGGCGCGAAAGCGGAGCGGCATGCCGGGCGCGGCGACGGGAAGCGCCAGCGTGATCCCGTCCGCCTGCCAGCGCAGCAGCGCGGCGCGGATGTCCGGCTCGTTGCGGATGGGCCAGCAAAACGCAATCGGACCCTCCGGCGGCACGGGGAAGGTTGCAAGCAGCCGCGCCGAAACCGCCGCCGAGAGCCGGGCGACTTCCTCCGGCGTGAGCGCCTCGCGTCGGGCGAGCATGCGTTGGCGCAGTGCCCGGCGCAGCGCCTCCGCCTGCTCCCGCAGCGGGTCGCTCTTGTCCTCACCCTGGCATTCGTCTTCGGTTTGCGGCCTCTCTTTCGCTTGCTTCCGCGCCCGATTTCCAGCCGGATTTGCTGGCAAACTCGCTGACAAATTCGCTGACAAATCTTCCGCATGATTCTGCGCTGCAAGATTCTGGTCTATCATTACCCACTTCCTTCCCGATGCGGTCTTGATTCCTGCGATGACGCGACACAATACAATGAAATGGCTGTTCCTGCTGGGCGGCCTTCTTTTGCCGGGAATGCCGACGCAAGGCGCGCCCGCGCGACTTGCAGACACTGCGGCTGCCGCCGTCGCGCAGGAGGAGGAAGCCCTGCCGGAGGGCGACCGCCTCTTCCTGGAAGCGCGGGAAGCCTTCCGGACGGGCAAGCGGGAAAAACTCGCCGCCTTGGCGCAGGCCCTGCGCGCCGAAGCGCATGTGCTCGCGGACTACGCCGATTATTATCTGTTGAGCCTTGATCCGCAAAAGGAAAGAATTCAGGGTTTTCTGGAACGGCAGGGGAAAAGCTATCTGGGCGAGCGCCTGCGCTCTGAGCAGTTCAAGACGCTGGCGCGGCAAAAGGAGTGGCGGGAAGCCGGGGCGGCCTATGCCGCGTTGCTCGCACCCGATCAGGAAGCGCGCTGCTTCCACCTGCTCACGCGCATCCGCCTGCGCCCGATGACTTCCCTGGGCGATGGCCGGACGCAGTGGTTGACGCTCACCGACCAATCCGGCGGCTGCCGCGCCCTGATGGCGGAAGTCGAGGGCTGGATGTCCATCGACCAGCGCTGGGCGCGCATCCGGCTGATGTTCGAGTTGAACCGTCTGCCACAGGCCCGGCAGATGCTGAAGGATTTGCCTGTCGCGTTGCGGCCCGACCCGAAGGAACTGGAACGCATGATCGACAAGCCCGCCGCCTGGATCACCCGCATGACGTCAGAACGCATGCAGTCGCGCGTCAACCGGGAACTGCTGGCGCTCGCCATCCAGCGCATGGCGCGCAATGATCCCGCCTTTGCCGTCCAGCAGATGGAACGTTGGGCGCAGCATCTGGGAGAAGTGGAACGGGCCTGGGCCTGGGGCCAGCTTGGCTTGCAGGGCGCCTTGCGCCACATGGAGAAGGCCAGCCTCTGGTTTGGTCGCAGCCGTCCCGGCGCGCTTTCCGCCGACGCGCTGGAGTGGCGGGTGCGCGTGGCGCTGCGCCAGAAGAACTGGAAGGCCGTGCATGAGAATATCCGGAGCATGCCGGAAGCCCTGCGGGAAAAGCCCGAGTGGCTCTATTGGGAAGGCCGCGCCGAAAAGGCGCTGGGAAAGAAGGACGCCGCCGTCCGGCTTTTTGCGCGCATTGCCGGGCAGCATCATTTCTACGGCAATCTGGCGGATGAGGAACTGGGGCGTGGCATTCGGGTGCCGCCGCCTTCTCCTCCCCTGGAAGCGCGGGAAATCGCCGCGGCGCGGGCCAATCCCGGCCTCAACCGGGCGCTGGCTTTTTTCCGTCTGGATTTGCGCATCGAGGGCATCCGCGAGTGGAACTGGGCCGTCCGCGACCTGACGGATCGTGAACTCCTCGCCGCCGCCGAATTCGCCCGCGAGCACCAAATCTACGACCGCGCCATCCAGGCCGCCGAAAGAACCAGGGAGCAGCATGATTTTCGCCTGCGCTTCCTCTCGCCCTTTCTGGAGGATGTGCGCCCCGCCGCCCGCGAACAGGCGCTTGACGACGCCTGGGTGTATGGCCTCATCCGGCAGGAAAGCCGCTTTGTCATTGCCGCCAAATCCTCTGCGGGCGCTTCCGGCCTGATGCAGTTGATGCCCGCCACCGCCCGCTGGGTGGCGCGGAAGATCGGCCTGAAGGATTACGATCCCAAGCGCGTGACCGATCCCAACATCAACCTGCGCCTGGGGACTTCCTACATGCGCATGGTGCTGGAAGCGCTGGACCAGCATCCGGTGCTCGCTTCGGCCGCCTACAACGCCGGGCCGGGCCGGGCGCGCCGCTGGAAGGCGGGCGTGCCGCTTGAAGGCGCAATCTATGCGGAGACCATCCCCTTCAACGAGACGCGCGATTACGTGAAGAAGGTGATGAGCAACACCGTGTACTATGCGCTCCTGTTCAACGGCAACAGCGAACCGGTTTCCCTCTACGCCCGCCTGGGCACCATCCCGGCCCAGAACGCAGGTGAAAAACCCATCCCCTTGCCCTGACGGCAAAGCGGTTTTGAACTCGACATGGAAGGATTGGACATGGTGTTTTTTGTTATGCCGGACGCCGCGCCGGCACCGATGGTTGAAACGGTGCTGGTGGCAAAAGCGCCAACTAGCGCGGCAGCATCCTCGAAAGTCAGGAAAATGACCTACGGGAAATGTGTACTTTACCGGGCTATCGAGGGAGATGAAGAACTAGATCCCGCTTTTAATTTGTTGGGGATATACCCCTCTATGGCTTACGCCCTGGAGTCTCTCGGGGAAACAACGCCGACACCTGGGCCTTATACCGATGGGGCAAGTGAGACATGGGAGGATAGCTTCGTGCTGACGGTCTTGCGTGAGCCAAAGCATGGCAAACTTGAGTATCTCAATTGGTATGTGCCAGACAAAGGCTATTTGGGAAAAGATCGTTTTGACATATTGGTGAAAGCCAAGGACAACCTTGGGCGACCCATTGCCGTGACTCTGCGCTATTACGTCAATGTGTTGACAGAGGAGGATTGGTCCAAAGCCGCCCGCGACAATCGCGGCTATGCTCAGGCTATAAAAAAATACTGTGGAGCGACAAAGGGAGAATGGCGTATTTCCCAACCTTCTGCCGACGATTACAACACCCCTGATTCGTGGTACCGCGCCACCTCACTCCAAGCCCTGCTATCCAATACGTCCTTGGGCCAAGCTGTGGGCGGCGAAATCAAATGGTTGTCTGCGCGGAGTCCGTATGGATGAATCCGGAACGAAGCAGGAAAGGAGCAGGCAGGCCATGCAAATCTATCTCGTCGGCGGCGCGGTGCGCGATGAACTTCTGGGACGCCCGGTGACAGACCGGGATTACGTGGTGGTGGGCAGCACGCCGGAAGAATTGCTCGCCCAAGGTTTTACACCCGTGGGCCGGGATTTCCCGGTGTTCCTGCACCCTGAAACCCACGAGGAATACGCGCTCGCCCGCACCGAGCGCAAGACGGGACGAGGCTATCACGGCTTTCTCTTCCATGCCGCGCCGGATGTGCCTCTGGAAGCCGACCTCGCCCGCCGCGACCTGACCATCAACGCCATGGCGAAGGATGCCGCAGGCAAGCTCATCGACCCTTTCCACGGCAAGGCCGATCTCGAAGCCAGGGTATTGCGCCATGTCGGCCCCGCCTTCGCCGAAGACCCGGTGCGCATCCTGCGTCTGGCGCGTTTTTCCGCCCGGTACGGGAATTTTTCCATTGCGCCGGAGACGCAGGCGCTGCTTGCGGAAATGGTTGCGGCAGGTGAAGTCGATGCGCTGGTGCCGGAACGAGTCTGGCAGGAAATTGCCCGTGGTCTCATGGAAGCGTTTCCGGCGCGCATGTTCGAGGTTTTGCGGGAATGCGGGGCGCTTCAGCGGCTGCTGCCTGAGATCGACACCCTGTTCGCGGTGCCTGAGCGCACCGACTATCATCCGGAAGGCAACACGGGCCAGCATGTGTTGCTGGTACTCACTGCCGCCGCCCGCCTGGGGTTCGCGCTGCCGATCCGCTTCGCCGCGCTGCTCCACGACCTGGGCAAGGGAACGACGCTTCCCGAAGAATGGCCGCGCCACCACGGGCACGAAGAGCGTGGCGTCCCACTGGCAAGCGCCGTGTGCGCGCGCCTGGGCGTTCCGGCGGAATGCCGCGATCTTGCGCTGTGCATGGTCCGGGAGCATACCCTGATCCACCGCGCCCACGCGCTCACGCCCCAAACCATGACCGAACTTCTGGAACGCTGCGACGTAAAACGCCGTCCCGAACGCTTCACCGCCCTGCTCGCAGCCTGCGAGGCCGATCACCGCGGCCGCCTGGGACGTTTCGATGTACCCTATCCGCAAGCGGCGCTGTGGCAACGGGTGGCGACTGCCTTCCGCGCCGTGGATGGCGGCAGGATCGCCCGCGCCTGCGCAACGCCAGAAAAAATCCCCAAACACCTGCACGCCGCGCGCGTGACCGCTGTGGCAAAAGCAATGGCAAACACACAAAACCCGCCGCCATGTACGGTGCCCAGTCCAGTGTGATCGACATTGGAATCTACCGTATCTGTATCCGGTATCCCTCTCTCATTCGCCAGACGACGAAGGGGGAAAGCCATTCCCCGCAGGATTCGAGCGGGGCAAATCGCCGTCCGCGGGGTACGCAGGATTTGAACGGGGCAAATCGCCATCCGCAGGATCCGCAGGATGACTTTTTGTTTTGCGTTTGCGGCGTTTGCGTTTGGGGGCGGTTTCAGGGAGCAGCATTTCGGCGCGTTGGGAACTGTTGGCTTCCTGGAAACGTCGCCACCAATCCGGGAGTTCCGCGTCTACTTCGCCGGCGCGGGCGCGCAGGCAGAGGAAATCGTAGCCAGCGCGAAAGCGCGGATGCGTGAGCGTCCCGTAGGGGCGCTTGCCCGCGCGTTGTTCAAGGCGCGGTTGCAGCATCCAGATTTCCTTGATGTCGGCGGCGATGCGGCGGGTGATGGCGATGTTGTCGTCCCGGGCGCTCAGGGTTTCCGTCATGGCGAGGTGCAGGGCGGGAATCGGCGCTTCCCCTGCGGCCTTGCAACGTTCCCACGCCGCGCACATCGCCTGCCACAAGAGGGCAGCGAACAGGAAGGCCGGGGAGGAAGTCTTGCCCGCGCGGATGCGCTCGTCCGTATCCGAGAGCGCGAGGAAGACGAAGCGGTCGCCCGGCGGATGATCCGGGATGCTGTCCAGCAGGGGCAGGATGCCGCGATGCAGACCTTCGGCGCGCAGCGCCTCCAGGCACTTGACGGCATGCCCGCTGGTCAGGAGTTTCAGCATTTCGTCCAGAAGCCGCGCCTGTGGGACATTTTCGAGCAGCGGCGCCAACGCGCGGATGGGCCGCCGCGCGGCAGGATCGATGAACAGGCCCAGCTTTGCGGAGAGACGCACGGCGCGCAGCATGCGGACCGGGTCTTCACGGTAGCGCGTTCCAGGGTCGCCGATCATGCGCAGGGTTTTCTGCTCCAGGTCGGCAACGCCGTGGTGGTAATCCAGGATGCACTCCGTGCTCGGGTCGTAATAGAGGGCGTTTACGGTGAAATCCCGCCGGGCGGCATCCTCGGCCTGACTGCCGAAAACATTGTCGGCGAGAAGGCGACCGTGATCGTCGGTCTTGGCGGCGCTCCCCTCGCTGCCGCGAAAGGTGGTGATCTCGACAATCTCCCGCCCCATGTAAACATGAACGATGCGAAAGCGCCGCCCGATGATGCGGGAACGCTTGAAGATGCCGCGCACCTCTTCCGGCGTGGCATCGGTGGCCACATCGAAATCCTTGGGCAAGACGCCCACCAGGAGGTCGCGCACCGCGCCGCCGACGACATACGCCTTGTAGCCCTTGTCTTGCAGGAGCGCGCAGGCCCGCGCGCTTCCCTGGCTCACCGCCTCGCGGGCAATGCCGTGCCGTGCGCGGGGAATCACGGCTGGCTCACGCAAGACGGGACGCGCCGTGGCAGGCGCAAGGCGCAGGACTTTCCGGATGAATTTTCGGATCATATTCTTGTCTGTGGGAGCATGTGCTGTCATTCAGGAGGCGGGAAAGAATTCCCAGCCGCGTGACCGGGCGATGTCCGCGAGGATTGCGTCCGGGGCGACCACAACCGGGTGGCAGACCTTTTCGAGGAGCGGCAGGTCGTTGTGGGAATCGCTGTAGAACCAGCTTGCCGCGAAACTGCTCCACCAAAGGCCCAGGGATTCCAGCCAGGCTTCCACGCGCAGGATTTTTCCCTCGCGGAAGGCGGGAACGCCCCGTGGCTTGCCGGTGAAGAAGCCATCCTCGCAGGCGGGAATGGTGGCGATCAGATGCTCGATCCCGAAGATGCGGGCAATCGGGCCGGTCACGAAACTGTTGGTCGCCGTCACCAGAGCGCAGAGATCACCCGCCCGCTGGTGCGCCGCCAACCGTTCTTGCAGGGAGAAGCGCATGAGCGGACGGATGCGCGTCTCTAGGTATTCCCGGCGCAGGGATTCCAGGAGGGGACGCGGATGCGCGGCAAGCGGCGCGAGCTGGAAGGAGAGGAATTCCGCGATGTCAAGCGTCCCGGCCTTGTATTCCTCGTAGAAGCGGCGGTTGCGGGCCTCCTGCCCGGCGCGGTCCAGAAGGCCCTTGTCGATCAGGAAGCGGCCCCATTCAAAGTCCGAATCGCCGGAGAGCAGGGTGTGGTCAAGGTCGAAGAGCGCAAGGTGCATGGGAAGGTTCCGTAGTCATGGGCGCGCCGTGTGCAGAAAGGAGGTCGCGCAAAAAATTGCGCAGGAACGGCAGGGTAATGGGATGTTGCTGTTCCAGCGCCGCGTCCGTAAGCGCCGCCATGAGGGCGGAGAGGGAACGCATGTCGCGCGGGGCGTGGCGCAGCAGATAATCGGCGGCCTCGCGGGGAAAACGGACGGCGCGGGCGCGGGCCTGGGCGCAGAGGGCGGCGATCTTTTCCTCGTCCGTCAAGGGGGAAAGTGCGTACAAGGCGCCGGAGGCCAGACGTGTGCGCAGGTCTTCGCGCAGGGGAAGATGCGCAGGCGCGACGCTGGCGGCGACAAGCAGGCGTCCGCCCGCTGCGCGGGCACGGTTGAAGGCGTTGAAGAGCGCCTGCTCGCCTGCCGGAGAGAGGGATTCCACATGGTCGACCGCCAGATGCGCCGGAACTTCCGGCAGCGCGGCAAGGCCGGGTTCCCGGCGGGCGTCGTGGTAGGGAAAGCCGCTGGCGAGGAGCAGATGGGTCTTGCCCGAACCGGTCGCGCCCCAGAGCAGGAAGGAGGATTCCCCTCTGGCGCGTTCCGGGGCAAGCCAGCCCGAAAGCGCGGCAAGGGTCTCGACATTGCCGCTTGGAACAAAGTTCTCCAGCGAAGGCGCGGCTTTGGGCAACAGGTCGAGCAGGAGTTGGCGCATGAAGGCAAGGGGAAAAAACAGCGATTCTACACGGTCGACGGTTTTATTTCTTCCCGGCGGCAGCCGGGCCTGCCGTGCCGGTGAAGATCTGGGTCTGGAGTTGTTCCTGCATCTGCTGGAACATGAGCTTGCTCTGGTCCATGTAGGTTGACATCATGTTCTGCATGGCTGTGTTTTGCATGGCCGGTTGCTGGAACTGGAGGAACTGCGCCCAGAGATCGCCTTGCAGTTGCGGGTTTTCGCCATAGAGGGAAAGGGATTGTTCCTGAAGCTTGTGCTGGAATTCCACGAAGATGCGGATATTGTTCTCCAGGTATTTGCCGAGCATGGATTGCAGGGTATGCCCGTAGAAGCGGATCATCTGGCTCAAGACCTCGACCGAGAAGATCGGCAGGCCCACGGTTTCTTCCTCCAGCAAAACCTGGAGGAGGATGCAGCGCGTCAGGTCATCGCCGCTTTTCGCGTCCTCCACGCGGAGATTCTCGAAATCAAGCACCATGCGCTTGATGTCGCCCAGCGTGATGTAGACGCTGTTTTGGGTGTCGTAGAGGCGGCGGTTTGGGTATTTCTTGATGAGGCGAATCGCTTTCGTCATGGTTGCAATCCCTTTGTTTTCGCGGCACGGACAGCCATTATAGGGGCAGGTCGCATGATTCGGAAAACGAAAGCGGAAACACCGCCGCCGCGCAGGGCGGGGAAAATCTCCATCCGCAGGGGCGGCGCAATTCCGTGAGGATGCCATGATCCTGCGGCACAGCCGTTCTTCCGCCTCCATTGGTTTTTGGGCAACCTGCTAGCGTCCGCATCCTCTGTGGAAGGTCTTGAGGCCGGGCCAACTGCCGGGCAGGGATTTTTCCGGGCGGTTGAGGTAGGCGCAGAGTTCCCAGCCGACGAGCTGGAGTTCCGTATCCTGGGTTTTGGCGCTTTCGATCAGGCGGGTGCGGCGGATGCGTGTGGCGGCGGAATCAGCGGAGAGTGCGCCCCGTTCGATGTCCAGTTGCAACTGGAGGCTGCCCTGACGAATCCGGATCGCTTCCTGCGCGGCCTTCAGGCCCTTGAGCGTGATTTTTCGCAACTCGGGAAAATGAGGTTTCTGGCGGGTTTCCAGTTTTCGGACCATCTCCTCGATCTTGCCAAGGCTGGAGAGGTTTTCTTCCCAGCTGAGCCGGTCGGCGGCCTGCGCGGCGGCAATTTCCCTGGCGATTTCCGTCGCCCTGGTAAAACTCTCGATGTTTTCCTGGACTTCCACGGCGTTTTGTGAATCCTGCTGGCGCAGGAAGAACACGCCGCCCGCCAGCGCGGGCACGAGCAGGCAGGCCAGGATCATCAGGAACTTGCGCACATCGTCCGCCTTTCATTCGTTTTCCCGGTTTACCATGCCCGCGCGCCCCAGATCATGCGGCGCGCGATGAAATTCCGGGCGGGCGGGAGGAGATCAAGCCCCAGAAGGCCCATGCCGCGCAGCCAGCGAAGCGGCGACCAATCGTTGGAAAACAGGCGCACCGCCGTATCCGTAAAGAACGCGCCGCCCTTGCGGTCAAGCACGCGCCGCGCCGCGTAGGTGGAAAGCGCATGCCGCAAGCGGGCCGGATCGCCAAGGTTCGCGCATGCGTTCAGTTCCTCCGCCAGCAGCCAGGCATCCCGCAGGCCCAGATTGAAACCCTGGCCCGAAACCGGGTGCAGGGTTTGCGCGGCATTGCCAATCCAGACTTCCACACCTTCCACGAGCCGCTGCCGTTCGCGCAGAAAAAGCGGGAAGCGGTCGCGGCGGCTTGCCGCCACAAAGCCGAAGCGGCTGCCGAATTGTCGGGAAAGCTCCCGGAGAAAATCCGCTTCGGCAAGGGACATGAGGAAATCCGCCTTCTCCGGTGGGACGGTGAAGACAATGGAAAAACCCTCTTCGAGCGGCAGGAGCGCAAGCGGCCCATCGGGCGTGAAGCGTTCCCAGGCGCGCTGCTCGTGCGGACGATCCGGGCGAACATCGCAGATCACGGCATGCTGGCGATAATCCGCGACCCGGACATCCGCGGCATCGTCCGCGGGCGCGCCTTCGGCATGGACGACAAGCCGCGCCCGGTATTGCCGGGGCGCGCCGGATTCCAGAAGGGTGACATCAATTCCCTCCCCGTCCGGCAGCGGGCGCAGCGCGGCGACTTCCGTCTCCTGGCGCACGGCAAGGCGCGGCAGGCGGCTGGCGGCGCTCTGGAGCGCGGCGGCCAGATCCCGATAGCGCAACACATAACCCAGGGCAGGCAGCCCGTGTTCCGCTGCCGTCATGCGCGCGCGCCCGAATCCGCCACGCTGGGAAACGTGGATGTCGTGGATCGCCGTGGCGCGTTTTTCCGGCCAGACGCCGAGCGATGCCAGCAGCAGGCGCGTGCCGTGGGAGAGCGCCAGGGCGCGAGGGTCGGCGGCTTGGGCAGCGAACGGGCGCTTGTCGACCACAAGGACGGAATGGGCGCTTTCCTTCATGGCCAGCGCCAGGGTCATGCCGACCGGGCCGCCGCCGATCACCGCAATGTCAACGGGAATGCTTGCTTCCACTTTCGGCATGGCGCATGGCCTCCTCGATTTCCGCCACGGTTTTCGGGGCGTGGGTATACACTTCGCAACCCTCCGGCGTGACGAGCACATCATCCTCGATGCGGATGCCGATGCCGCGCAGGGCTGCGGGAACGTCCGGGGCGGAACGGATGTACAGCCCCGGTTCGACCGTGAGCGTCATGCCTGGACGAAGTTGCGTCCATTGTGTCCCCTCGCGGTAGTCGCCCGCGTCGTGCGTGTCCAGCCCCAGCCAGTGCCCGGTGCGGTGCATGTAGAAACGCTCGCTGGCGCGGGATTCGATGAGCGCGTCGACCGAACCTTGCAAAAGACCGAGATCGACCATTCCCTGGACCAGCACGCGCACGGCGGCCTCGTGCGGCGCGTTGAAGGAAACGCCGGGCGCAATCGCGGCAATGGCGGCGGCCTGCGCGGCCAGCACGATCTCGTGGCACTCCTTTTGCGCAGCGCTGAAGCGACCCGCCACGGGAAAGGTGCGGCTGATGTCGGAAGCGTAGCCGTGCACCTCGCAGCCCGCGTCGATCAGCACCAGCGCGCCCGCAGGCAAGGGCTGGTCGTTGCGGTCGTAGTGCAGGGTGCAGGCATTCTCGCCGCTGGCGACGATGGGCGCGTAGGCGTGGCCGGAAGCGCCCAGCGTCCGGAAGGCATAGGTGAGTTCGGCTTCCAGCTCGTATTCGTGCCGTCCCGGTCGCGCTGCCCGCATGGCGCGCAGATGTCCGGCGGCGGCAATGTCGGCGGCGCGGCGCATGAACGCCAGTTCGTGCGCGTCCTTGACGAGGCGCATGGCGTCGAGCGTCTGCCGCAGGTCGTGTATCTGGCCGGGCGGGCGCTTGCCGACGCGGCTCTGGGCGCGAACACCCTCTAGGGCGCGGAGGACGCAGGCATCCCATTCGCCATCCATGCCCAGGCTGTACCAGAGCGCCGGACGATCCGCGAGCAGTTCGGGCAGGCGCGCTTCCATGGTGTCGATGGCATGGGCCTCATCCAGCCCGAAGGCGGCGGCAGCGGCTTCCGGCCCATGCCGAAAACCTTCCCAGGTCTCCCGCGTCGCATCCTTCGTCCGGCAAAAGAGTATCGAGCGCCCGCCCGCGAGAACCAGCGCCGCCTCCGGTTCGGGAAAGCCGGTGAGATACCAGAAGTAGGGATCGGGATGAAACGGATAGGTTGCGTCCCGGCTGCGAATCCGCTCCGGCGCGGTCGGGATGATGGCCACGCCATCGCCCACCTTCTCCAGAAGACGGGCGCGGCGCGCATGAAATGGATGGGTGCTGGTCATGTCTGAAGAATGATCCCGACGGCGAAACCTTCGCATTATGGCACAGCATACGCGCCGAAGCATTCCCCTGACAGGTTTGCCCGTTTTCCCGCCCCCCTTTTCCGTGGGCGGTCGACTCGTTGTTGTGGGATGGTGCCAAAGGTAGGGGGCGGCATCCTGCCGCCCTCTCCATCTCACGGGGCGGCTGGAAGCCGCCCCCACTTTGTTGTCATTGCGAGGCGCATAGCGACGCGGCAATCCACACACTGGTTCAGATGTGCAATCCCCTTCCCGCATCCACATGATTCCCTCTCCCTTCAGGGAGAGGG
>JAISLJ010000007.1 GCA_031290955.1 Zoogloeaceae bacterium
AAATTAATTTTTACCAACCTCTCACAGGAGATGAACATGGCGGAATTAGGCTTGCATGGCGCGGAAATTTGTGTAAAAGTGCGGTGCCCGACGCCATAGCGTCGCGCCAAGGCGCTCACTCCTTCCGTGCTCGCGGCAATCTCCGCGCACCGCAGGCGTTGTCCGGGCGTTCTTATGCAGACGAAGTTCCATCTTCTTCTTCTTTCCTTTTCTTGAGCGAATATACCACTTCCCGCAACACATCACGAGCAAAAACCTGCTGCCAGGTTGATAATTGAATCGAATCGTCCGGGATGCGACAGTTATTGATGCCGAGCCGACGTTCTTGGGGAAGCATGCTTTCCCTGTCGCTCAAGCCGTTCGAGTCGTTTCGGCGCGGCGCGTCATTTCGAAGAGGCAGATGGCTGCCGCTGCGCTGACGTTCAGGGATTCCATTCGACCGGGCATGGGGATGCGTACTTGCTTGCGGGCCGCGGTCAGGATTTCCGGGCGCACGCCTTGTCCTTCCGCGCCGAAGACCCAGGCCACGGGATGCCGCCACTGGATGGCATACAGGGATTCGGCCCTTTCCGTGAGCGCCGTTGCCAGCCCTTCGCCCTGAAAATTCCGCAAGAAAGCGACCAGATCGGCGCCCGCATGGATGTCCAGGCAAAAATGCGCGCCCTGTCCGGCACGCAGGGTTTTCGGCGACCAGACATCGGCGCAGTCGGCGGAAAGCAGCACCTGCCCGATGCCTGCCGCTGCCGCAGTGCGCAGCAGCGTTCCCAGATTGCCCGGATCCTGAATGCCGTCGAGCAGGAGGCTATCCCGATCCGGCGCGGGCGAACTCCCGCGCGTGGGAAGCGGCGCGAGCGCAAGGATGCCTGCGGGAGTTGCGGTCGTTGCGAGTTCGGCGAAACGCGCCTCGGCAAGCCGCACCATTTTTGCACCCACGCAGGATTCGGCAAGACAGGCGCGAATCTCCGCGTTTTCCATGCCCCTGTCACTGACCAGCACAGATTCCGGCGCGCCGTAGGCTGTGTGCCAATCCCGGACGAGATGTACGCCCTCCAGCACCAGCAACCCGGCCTTGCGGCGCTCGCGGGCGGAATGCAGGAGTTTTTTCCAGTGGCGGAAATCCGGATTTTCCCGGGAAAGTATCGTGCGGCTCATGCGGAATCCCTGCCCAGGGATGCGCCAGCCCATTCCATCCGCGCTGCGGGGACGTGGTTCATCGCATCGTTCCCTGCTTCACCGGTTTTCCCCCGGAGGCCCACTGTCTCTATCCTCCTGTGCAATGAAAAGATTGCAGCGAAAGAAGAAAAAGACCAGCAGGATCAACAGGAACAACATCCCCAACATGCACACAAGGAAAGCCACAATGCCGAAAGACACGCAAGCCAGCACGCCCAGCACCAGCAAAAGCGGAAACAGCGCATCGACACATTGCAGCCATCGTGATTCACGATAACGGGTATGGCAGGATGGGCATTCGATCACTCCGGAAATTGCCGGACGCATGAGAACTTTCCAGAAAGAAAATTTCCGGCCACAGCAAGGGCAGCAGGCGTTTTTTGTATTCACGCGCGGATCTCCGGATGGCCCATTTCTTCAGTGGATTCTCTCTCCGTCCAGAGCGGAGCGTCGTCAGAATTGCCGGAGGGCGGCAAAGTATTGCTCTCGTTCATGTCGTTCTGCCTTTCGCATGGAAATAACGCGAATCGTATCTTGGTCCTCGGTATGCCTCACTCCTTCCCTTCCGGCAGGGTCATCGTAAAAGTCACGCCTTCGCCGGGGGCGCTGCTTGTGGTGATGGCGCCGTCCAGGTTGCGGGTGACAATGTTGTAGACCAGATGCAGGCCCAGTCCGCTGCCGCCCCGACCGCGCTTGGTGGTGAAGAAAGGCTCGAAGATGTGCGGCAGGTGTTCGCGCGCGATGCCCTTGCCGTTGTCTTCGTAAATCAGGACGATGCCTTGCTTCTTCGGTTTTACCGTGATGGTGATCGTGCCTTTCTCGCCCTCCTCGAAGGCGTGGGCAAGGGAATTGCCGACGAGGTTGGTGAGCACCTGACTCAAAGCGCCCGGCATGGTGTTGAAGCGCAGGTTCGCCGGGCAGTGGATGTGCACCGCGATGTGCGTCTTCTTGAGCCGGGGCGTCAGGGAAACGATGATGTCCTTGAGATAGGCTTCCAGTTCGATGACCTGCCAGGCTTCACTCGACTGATCCACGGCAATCTTCTTGAAACTCTGGATCAGGTTGGCAGCGCGGGCCAGATTGCCGAGAATGATCTGCACAGTTTCCTGGCAGGTGGCGAGAAAACCGGTGAGATCGGATTTCTTCATCGCGCCTGCGGCAAAGGCGTTTGCCAGCGTGGTGACGCTTTCCTCCAGATGCGAGGCCGCCGTGACGCCGATGCCCAGCGGCGTATTCACCTCATGCGCGATGCCCGCCACCAGCGCCCCCAACGCGGCCAGTTTCTCGCTCTGGATCATCTGGTCGGTGGCGCTTTGCAGGTCGGAGAGCGCCTTGTGCAGTTGCTGGTTGTTTTCCTGCAATTCGCGGGTCTGCTCTTCCACATGCCGTTGCAGGGTCAGGTTGTGCATGAAAAGAGAATAGGAATCGCCGGAAGTGTTGAGCGAGCGTTCCACTTGGTCCATCAGGGCGCGGTTGATCTTGTCCAGGGTGGCAACCTTGCGTTCCAGCGCCGCGATCCGCTTCTGGGCGGCCTCCAGCGCCTGCGCCGTTTCCTCGCCTTGCCCTTCGGCAAGGCTGGGCGTGGCTGCGGCAGGCTCGCTCATGATCCATCCCCCAGGATCAGCGCGGTCAGGGTGTGATTGACGTGGATGCCGCAGAACTGCTCGCCGTAGGTGGAAAAGCCGATGAAGGGATATTGGGAGAGCACCGCCTTCGCTTCTTCCAGCTTGCCGTGCTGCTGGATTTCCAGACGGCGCAGGATGCAGTCGCTGCCGAAGATCAGCACCGGACGAGGAATGGTTTTCCGGATCTCGGCCAGGTTTTCTTCCAGATGCATGACCAGGCTCTCGGAGGTGCGGGCGACGGTGAACACCACTCCCGTATTGATGGCGCAAAAGAAGGTGAGGCTGCCATCCGGATTCACTTTCTGGATCGAGCGCACATAATATTGACCACCAATGCGCAGCATCACCGGGTGGGCGGCAAAAACCTGCGGCGTAAGCTTTTCCAGGGTCAGGCCAACAGCGTCAGCATATTCTTCGGCAGCGGGCAGGCCATTGATCTCCATGACGGTGCGCGTGGTAACATCCGCCTCGGTGATGACGAGGCGCTTGTCCGTCGGCTCGAAATGCTGGGTGTGGATGGGCAGGAAGGGCAGGCTGGTCTCGACAACGGCCAGCACGGCAATGTTCTCGTGGAAAGCGCCATCATAATAGACGCGCGTATGCGCGAAATCCAGCCCGTCGCCGGCGGAAGCGCCGATCAGTGGAATGCCCTTCAGCACGCTGTTGATGCGGCTGATGACCAGTTCCTCCAGCATCGAAAGCCCGTCGATGAGCAGGAGGGTGAAGGAGTGCCGCTGCTTCAGGTAGGCGAGGTCGGAAAGCTCCTTGGGCGCGACATCGCGGATGAAGTTGCGCAGGTCGTGGAGGAGGATGGGTTTTAGCGTCAGTTGGTCGGAAGCAATGGCGGCACAGATGATCGCGCCTTCAATATAGCCCTCGCTGCCCAGGATTTCCCCGGCGGTAGTACAGCCGATGGTCGGGCAGGCGAAGGTAGACTGGATGGCCTTGCCCAACGCGACGTGATCGTATTTTGGCGAAGAGAAGAAAATCAGGGCATTCGGCTCGATGTCGCCCACCTGCGCCTCCAGCTCCCGCACCGCCTCCCGCGCCTCGGGATGAAAGCTCTTGCCGAACCGGACTTCAATGGACATGGCGTTTCCTTTCTCGTTGTCTTTGCCGCATCATCGGAAAGACCGAATCATAACCGTTCCTGCGAATGATGCGAACGGGAAAGCCTCTACGGGCGACAAAATTTTCTGCTGCCATGCGTCACAAGCGAATGCGGCGCGGCAATCCAGGAAGGCAGCGGGAAAAGGTGAACATTGTGGCAATCCATGCCCATTGTCGCCCGCAGGACTCAGAAATACGTGCGGCCTTCTTCGAAGCGTTCCGCGTAATAGCGGGTATTGAGCGCGTCGATGCGCACTTTGCCGTTGCTGGAGGGCGCGTGGATGAAGCGGCCTTCGCCGATGTAGATGCCCACATGCGAATGGGGGCGGTTCCGGGTGTTGAAGAAAACGAGGTCGCCCGGACGCAATTCCTCGCTCGCAACGCGCTGCCCCTGCCGGGCGATGTCGGCCGCGCTCCCCCGCACTTCCTGCCTTGCCGCCTGCCGGTAGATGTAGCGCACCATGCCCGAACAATCCAGCCCCGCTTCCGGATTCTGGCCGCCAAAGCGGTAATCGACGCCAATCAGCCCCAAGGCATACATCACCACTTCGCGCCCTTGCGGCGTGGGCGTGTGATCCCGCACGGGAATCGTCCTTGTTGTCCGCGCGCCTGGGGTTGGACGCGCGGCAGGGGAATCGCCCAGAGTCAGGCAACCGGAAAGCGCCAGCATCACGCAGACAGCCAGCGCGAGAGCGGGTACACTCGGGCGGCGGCGCGGGTTTGCCTGCTTGCGTTCGTCTCGGTTCACTTGAAGTCCTTCCTGAAGGATTTTCCTTAAGTATATATTTTTCTTGGAGTTTTCATATGGCTTCTCCCGTTTCTCTTGCGGCGCAACATTTGTGGACAGAGCGCGCACTGATTGCCGGGGCGTGGGTGGCGGCGGATTCCGGGGCGACCTTGTGCGTCGAGAACCCGGCAACCCGGACGGAAATCGCCCGCGTTCCCGCTTGCGCCACGGCGGAGACCGAACGCGCCATCGCCGCCGCCGCGCAGGCGTTTCCCGACTGGCGAGCGCGCACGGCCCGCCGCCGCGCGGAAATCCTGCAACGCTGGTTTCACCTGATTCTCGCGCATGGCGAGGACTTGGCGAAAATCATGACGCTAGAGTGCGGCAAGCCGCTGGCGGAAGCGCGGGGCGAAGTGGCCTATGGCGCAAGTTTTGTGGAATGGTTCGCCGAAGAGGGCAAGCGCGTCTATGGCGAGACGATCCCCAGCCCGGCAAGCGACAAGCGTCTCGTGGTCATCCGCCAGCCGGTGGGCGTCTGCGCCGCCATCACACCCTGGAATTTTCCGCTTGCCATGGTGACGCGCAAGGTGGCGCCCGCCCTGGCGGCAGGCTGCACGGTGGTGGTCAAGCCCGCCGAACAGACGCCGCTCACCGCGTTGGCGCTCGCCCGGCTGGCGGAAGAAGCCGGGTTTCCGGCGGGTGTGCTCAATGTTGTCACTGGCGATCCGGTCGCCATCGGCGCGGCCCTCACGCAAAGCCCCATTGTCGCCAAGCTCTCCTTCACGGGTTCGACCGGTGTTGGACGCCTGCTGATGGCACAGAGCGCGCCGACCCTGAAACGGCTTTCCCTCGAACTGGGCGGCAACGCGCCCTTCCTCGTCTTCGATGACGCGGATCTGGAAGAAGCCGTCCAGGGCGCGATGGCCGCCAAGTTCCGGAACGCGGGCCAGACCTGCATCTGCGCGAACCGCTTCCTCGTGCAGGCAGGCATCCACGACGCCTTTGCCCAGCGACTGCGCGAAGCGGCGGCGGCGCTCCGGGTGGGGGATGGTTCTACGGCGGACACGCAGCAAGGCCCGCTGATCGATGACGCGGCCCTCGCCAAGGTCATGGCACACGTGGAGGACGCCATCCGCCAGGGCGCGCAAATCCTGACGGGCGGCAAGCCGCATGCGCTGCGCGAGACGCTGGGTGGCGCGTTCTTCGAGCCGACCGTGCTCACGGAAGTCACGCCCGCCATGCGCATTGCCAAGGAGGAAACCTTTGGCCCCATCGCGCCGATTTTCCGCTTCCATACGGAGACGGAAGCCCTCCGGCTGGCGAACGCAACAGAATACGGCCTTGCCGCCTATGTTTATTCCCGAGACATCGGGCGCTGCATCCGGGTGGGCGAGGCGCTTGAATATGGCATGGTGGGCATCAACGCCAGCGCCATCTCCAACGAAACCGCGCCCTTCGGCGGCATCAAGCAATCCGGCCTGGGCCGCGAAGGCGCGCGGCAGGGAATCGAGGAATATCTGGCGTACAAGTATTTGTGCGTTGGCGTGGATGCCCTGCCGGAAACCCAGGTGTCCGCCTAGCAGGTCGCCCAAAAATGCTCCTGCGCCTTCGGCTTTTCATCGCGGACGATGAAAATTTCAACTTGTACAAAGGAGTTTCACCATGGCAATGCCTGCCAACATTTGCGAATTCAGGATGGGAGACCGGATGATGGACAAGAGATACCGTTTAGCCGCACAGGTTTGGCGCTATGTTGTTCCTGTTGCGGTGGTTTGTGGGTTGTTAGCTGTCGCATCCCGGACGATTTGATTCTGGCGGATGAAGGAAGAGTTGCGGGTGGGAAGCATACCACATGTTCATGGCGTCCAGAGGGGTTTTGCTGTTGAGGGCGGCTTGGGGCAAGTGTTCGTTGTAGAGCATGGCATATCGGAGCAGGGTTTGTTCCAGGTCTTCGCCGCTCATGAAATGATGAGTCTTCAGGATGTCCGCAATGCGACCGTTGCTCTGCGGCGTGCTCGATCGCAAGCGCGGCACACAATTGATCGAACTCATGCTGGCCGCTGACCTCAGCGATCCAGGCCGGAACGCGACACTTCCGGGCAAAGAAACTCCCGCACCACCGCCAGCAGGTCATCGAGCGGCAGCAAGAAATGCTGGCGCAAATAGACGGCAATGGTCTCCTGAGCAGGATTCATCGTCGTTTGCAGATGATGCGCCGTATGCGAGCGATCCATCGGATCCGTGCGATGCTTCCATTTCCGCACCGTGACGCGCCCGACGCCATAGCGTCGCGCCAGGGCGCTCAC
>JAISLJ010000008.1 GCA_031290955.1 Zoogloeaceae bacterium
TTGCCGACTACGACGGGCAAAACGCCCGCGCGGCGCTGATTTCCAACGAGCCGATCATGTCCCCGGTCTGGTCTCCGGATGGCGAGCGCATTGCCTATGTTTCCTTCGAGAACAAGAAACCCATTGTTTTCGTGCATTCGCTCGCCAGTGGGCAGCGGCTGGTCGCCGCCAATTTCAAGGGTTCCAACTCCGCTCCGGCCTGGTCGCCGGATGGCGCGCGGCTCGCCGTGGCGCTCACGCGCGACGGGCACTCGCAAATCTACACGCTTCCGGCGGGCGGCGGCGCGCCCCAGCGGCTGACTTCCTCGGCAGGCATCGACACGGAACCGCGCTTCTCGGCAGATGGCGCGTTCGTGTATTTCACCTCCGACCGGGGCGGCAGCCCGCAAATCTACCGGGTGCCCGCCCAAGGCGGCGCGGCTGAGCGCATCACCTTCGAAGGCAGCTACAATGTCTCCCCCCGCCCGGCCCCGGATGGCAAGAACCTGGCCTTCATCACGCGCCGGGATGGGCGCTTCCAGCTTGCCGTGCTGGATCTGGCAAGCCGCCAGGTGCAAATTCTTTCTGATGCTGGACGGGATGAATCACCCAGTTTCGCGCCCAATGGCCGCATGATCGTGTTCGCGACAGAGATCGGCGGGCGGGGCGTATTGTCGGCAGTTTCCGCCGACGGTCGGATTCGCCAGCGGCTTTCGATTGCCGCAGGCGATGTGCGGGAACCGGATTGGGGGCCTTTCCCCCGCTACTAGGTTCCTTTTTCCCAGATTTATCTTTTCCATGAATGGAGAAATCCAATGAAGTTTTCCGCAAAAACCTTGTTTGCCGTTCTTTTCCTTGCCTTGGCACTTTTGGGCGGTTGCGGGACCACCAATCCCACTGCCGAAGCGCCGGTCGAATCCCGCGCTCCGGTCACGGGCACGTCTCGGCCCCTCCCCCCCGATCCCATCGCCGAGACGGGCCTGCCTGCCGATCTGGCCAACATCTCCCGGCGGCGCGTCTATTTCGCGCTGGATCGGTACGACATCGCCGAGCAATACCGGCCCGTGATCAGCGCCAATGCTCGTTACCTTACACAGAACCGGCAAGTCAAGGTGCTGATCCAGGGCAATACGGATGAGCGCGGCAGCCGCGAATACAACCTTTCCCTGGGCCAGAAGCGCGCCGAAGCGGTGCGGCAGGCCTTGCTCCTTCTGGGCGTGCAGGAAAACCAGATCGAGGCCGTGAGCCTGGGCGAGGAAAAGCCCCTGGTCGAGGGCCACAATGAGGAAGCCTGGGCGCAGAACCGCCGGGCGGACATCCTCTATCCCGGAGAATATTGACCATGACGCGCTTTCCGTCCCTGGCCGTCCTGCCGGGGGGCCTGCTTTGTCTTGCGCTCCTTTTCGCCCCGGCGGCCCGGGCGGGACTGTTTGACGACAGCGAGGCCCGGGCGCAGATCGACGCGCTCAAGAAGGATTCGAGCGAGAAAATCGATACCCTGACCCGGGGCCAACTGGAACTTTCGACCCAGATCCTGGGTCTGCGCGAGGAACTGGCGCAACTGCGCGGCATGCTCGAAACCCTGAGCTACGAGAACGAGCAATCCCGCAAACGCCAGCAGGATTTCTACCTGGATCTCGACAATCGCCTCCGGAACCTGGAAATCGCCCGCATTCCCGTGGCCACGGCAGCGGCAGCGGCGGATCCCTCTGCCGAAAACAGGGAGTACGAGAACGCGCTCACGCTCTTCAAGAACGGCAAGTATGGCGAGGCGGCCAGCGCCTTCGACCAGTTCGTGGCCGCCTATCCGGAAAGCACGATGGCCCCCAATGCCCAGTTCTGGCTCGGGAATGCCTGGTACGCCCAGAACAAGTGCAAGGAAACCATCGAAGCGCAACTGGTGGTGGCCAACCGCTGGCCGGATTCCGCGCGCGCCCCGGATGCCCTGCTCGCCATCGCCGAATGCCAGCGCGACTGGGGCAATGTCGAGGTTTCCCGGCGCACCCTGAAGAACCTGGTCGAGAAATACCCGTCCTCGCCTGCTGCCACCACGGCCCGGCAACGCCTTGCAAACTAGTGCCATGCAGATGATGACATTGTTTCGCAAGACCATGCTTGTCGTGTCGCGCTGCTTGCTTGCGTCTGCCCCGGTACTGACGGCGTCTGCCTTGGGCGTGGAAGGCGCGTTGTTCTGGGTCTGCATTGCTGTCTCCTGCGCTGGCTTGGTAGGCGTCATCCTGTTCTATTGTGGATACCGCTAGGATGGAAGCGGATGAAGCACTCGGTATCCGGGTAAGCGAGATTTTCTTCTCCTTGCAGGGCGAGGCTTCCCGGGTAGGTTGGCCGACCACTTTCGTGCGCCTTACCGGTTGCCCGCTGCGCTGCGCGTGGTGCGATACCGCCTACGCCTTCGCCGGGGGCGAACGCATGACGATCACGCAGGTTCTTGCCCGGGTGGCGGCCTACCCGGCCCGGCAGGTCTGCGTGACGGGCGGCGAACCCTTGGCGCAATCCGGCGCGCTGCCGCTCCTGCGCCAGCTTTGCGACCGGGGCTACGAGGTTTCCCTGGAGACCTCCGGGGTGCTGGATATCGCGCCGGTGGATGCGCGGGTCTTTCGTGTGCTCGACCTGAAGGCGCCCGCTTCCGGGGAAGCGGGGCGCAACCGTTGGGAGAATCTGGCCTGCCTGACGCCCAACGACGAAATCAAGATCATCATCGCCAGCCGCGACGATTACGACTGGGCTTGTGCCCGGTTGCGCGAACATCGCCTGACGGAACGCTGTCCCGTCCTGTTCTCGCCCGCCGCGCCCACGCAGCCGCCCCGGGAGCTTGCGGAGTGGATACTGGCCGATGGCCTGCCCGTCCGTTTCCAGATGCAGCTTCACCGGCTGATCTGGGGTAATATGCGCGGAAAATGAAAGGAGATTGTTGCATGAACCACGAGACCAACCGGCGTCATTTCGCAAGAATCCATTTCGATACGCAGGGTTGCCTTTCCCTGCCGGGAAACAGCCAATATGATGTAAAAGTGCTGGACCTTTCCCTGAAGGGCGCGCTGGTGCAACTTCCCGATGATCTTTCCCTGCGCGTGGGCCAGGTGCTGGTGCTGAAGGCCCGCCTGGGGGAAAAGCGGGAAGCGGAGGACGAGACCTCCTCGCAAGACCTGATCTCCATGGGGACGCAGGTTGCGCACATCCACGGCCAGACGGCTGGCCTGCGCTGCATCGAGATCGACCTGGATAGCCTGACCCACCTGCGCCGCCTTCTGGAACTCAATCTGGGCGACCCTTCCCAATTGTGCCGGGAGCTGGAATACCTGGATCGGGGACGGGCGTGAACGACGGTCCGCGCGCCGAAGGGGAAACGTCGCCTTCCGCGGGAGGGGCCGGAAAGGCCGTCATCCTCCTTTCGGGCGGGCTGGATTCCGCCACCTGCCTTGCCAAGGCAAGGGAAGAAGGCTTTGCTGCCTACTGCCTTTCCTTCGACTACGGTCAGCGCCACCGCGCCGAACTGACGGCGGCGGCCCGGGTCGCTGCGCATCTGGGCGCGGCGGAGCACCGCATCCTGACGCTCGATCTGGCGGGCTTTGGCGGCTCGGCGCTTACCGACACCCGCCTTGCCGTGCCGACATCGCATGCGGCGGCGGGGGCGGCTTCCGGCATTCCCATCACCTACGTCCCGGCCCGCAACACCATCCTGCTCTCGCTGGCCCTGGCCTGGGCGGAGGTGCTGGAGAGCCGGGACATCTTCGTGGGCGTCAATGCCGTGGATTATTCGGGCTATCCGGATTGCCGCCCCGAATACATCGCCGCCTTCGAGACGCTGGCGAACCTTGCCACCAAGGCCGGAGTGGAAGGCCGCCGCATTGCAATCCGCGCGCCGCTCATCTCCCTTTCCAAGGCGGAAATCGTGCGCCTGGGCACACGGCTGGGCGTGGAATACGGCCTCACGGTCTCCTGCTACCAAGCCGACGCGGACGGCGCCGCCTGCGGCCTATGCGATTCCTGCCGCCTGCGCCGCGCAGGTTTCAAGGCGGCAGGCTTGCCTGATCCAACGCGCTATCGCGTTTCTGCCTGAAGGCAAGCCGCTCCGCTCCGGACACTGATATGAAGAAATCATTGTATGGAACATGCAAAAGACGAGGGTGACCAACATGCAAACCATCACGAAAACCAGGGATGTCTTGCGAGAGCGCCAGGCCGCGAAGAGTACCTGTTTTGCGGCGGGAACGCTGGTGCACACGAAGGAGGGCCTGAAACCCATTGAAGCCATCAAGGCGGGAGATTGGGTGCTCTCACGACCGGAAGACAATTCCGGAGAAAATGCCTACAAGCGCGTTATCAGAACAACTTGCCATGAAAATCAGATAGTGTGGAGACTACGCATCCATGATGATAGATTTACTGATGATTTTATTGTGACGCCGAATCATCCTTTTTATGTTGATGGCCCGATATCAACCAATTACTGGAGATATGACCCGGTAAC
>JAISLJ010000009.1 GCA_031290955.1 Zoogloeaceae bacterium
TTGTGCCAGCGAATCCGACGGCGCGGCCATCGGCGCTTCATCCGGCGCACCTTCCGCCACGACATTCACCGTCCCCGCGAACGGCGACGGGCGTTCCTCGCCTGCTTCCCAGATCAGCGCGGGCGAGACCTTGAGAAAGGTGAAGGCATTGCTCCAGCCCGCGTCACTCGTCACAGTCGCTTTCCAGATGGCTTTGCCGTCCGGCGTCGGCAGCAGAAGGCCATGATCCTGCAACAAGTCAAAGAGCGTTGCGTTGCTCGCCGGAATGCCCTCAATGCCCTGCGACAAGAGATGCGCCCGTAATCTGTCCGAGACGGTCTTGCTTACCAACCAAAGCGCGTCCTGTGTCAGCCAACCATCGGAGGCTTGCGGCTGGTTCAGTTTCAGTTCCTCCTTCAGGAGATAGCGCAAGCCATCCAGCAACTGTCGTGGCAGGCTGTGCCGGGGCGCGGTCATCGCCCTGGACGGATCGCCGCCAAGCGCCTGCGCGACCGAAGCGCGATCCGCCTGAATCACGAGTTCGCCCAAAGCGCCTGCGTGTTCATACTGCCCGGCCAGCACGTACAGGAGCGCCGACCAAGGGGCGGGATAGCCGCTCAACCAATTGAGGATTTCAGGCGTCAGGATGCGGCAATACAGCAGTCCGGCAGCGGCATTGTGCAAGCGGTATTCCCGTTCCTTGCGATAGCGGAAACGATACGACTGTTGCATCGGCCCGTGCCAGGGGTGCCAGATTTCGCCATCGGCCAGTTCCACGTGCAGGTCGACGGCGATCTTGCCGACATCGTGCAGGAGCGCGGCGTAGGCCGTGGCCGCTGTCCATGCTTCGGACTGCGCCGCCTGTTCTTCCGGGATTGCGCCGACCGGCAGGAGGCGCGACTGGCGCAGTTTCAGCGCGCAGACGACGACTTCCAGTCCATGATCGAGCATTCCGCCCGGATAGGCGTGGTGATGGTTTTCGGAAGCGGGAAAGCGCTGCGCCAGTTCCGCGTAGCGCTCCAGAGGCGTTTGGTACAAGAGCGCGAACTGTGCGCGAGAAAGCGAGGTGTGCCGCCAGATCGCGTCCAGCAGTTTCCGGCGGCGGGATGTGGCAAGGAGTGATGCGGCAGGTTCTGGCCGTGTCAGCCCAGCCTTTTCGGGAGGCGCTTCCCTGTCGGGAACTGCCGCAACGGGAGCCGGAGCGACCGAGGGTTTTGGTCGGAAACGAAACAGAGAGAACATGATTCGCGCAAAGTTCAGTATTCAGGAGAAAGATAAAAAGCCTTTTGCGGCCTTTTCACCTTTTCAAGGGGGGGATCCCTGGCCTTTTGCGGGTAGGCCCCTTTCCCTTGAAATCCCTTCCCTTCAAAGTCTTTTTCCCTTCCTTTTTCCTTTTGCGTAAAACCCTTTCGTACCGGGGAAAGGGGCCAAGGCCGAATTCTGCCCAAATCCTGCGGCAGCGTCTTTCGGCGAAAGGCCGTCGGACGCCGCCGCAGGCGGGCGCAATGTCAATAAATATTGAAGCCGCCGCAATCCCGGAGGAAAGCCGTGAACTCGCGGACGTTATCGACAACAAACGGATAATCTGTCGCAAAGTTCTTCCTCTTTCCGATTCCGCCGCAAGCATTGCAAGACAGCGGGCCGGGGCCGGTGTTCGGCGGTTCGGCGCGATGGCCCGTCCCGTCGCAAATCTTGCACGGTTCCAGGGGAAGCGCTTCGAGGTGCGCCCGGTAGCGTTCCTCATACTTTTGCGTTTCACCCGACGCGACTGCTTCAAGCAGACGATTAGCCAAGGCCAGCGCGCCTGATGCGTCCAATCCCCAGCCGTTGTTGGAATGGCCGGAATTATCGGCGGGGATGAGGTCAGGGGCGATTTCCTCGCAATACTGCCACAAGGGACGCCACCACCAGACCGTGTTATGAAAACGGCGTCCCTGTTCGGAAACCGGGGATATGCCAAGTACGTCCATGCCCATGATGGATACTCCTTCTGAAGATGAAGCATCCCCTGGAAAAAAAGTAGATGCTCCAGATAGAAAAAAGGGGCATCCGGGCCGTGGGGCGCGAATGCCCCGACGGGGAGAACAACAAATCCGGGAACTCGCCTTGGGATCGGCGGGCTGCGGCGCAAGTGCCGGATAACCGCATGGCGTCGCCCTGCGGGCGACAGGTTCGCGGAGGGCGAACGGTCAAGCTGCGGCAGTAGAGCATGGCAGAAAGGACAAGACGAGCAACAATCGGAAATACGGCGCACCCGTATTTATGGCGGTACGGGAAACCCGGCTGCGCCATGTGAGAAAGGCGTTTTTCGCTTCCCCAGCTTGCGCTACGCCTTGCTCTGGATTATATTGGGAGTGATAGTTCAGGAGCATACATCGGGCATGGCGAAACAATTGGCATATCGACTTGGGCGCGGCGCAGGACGGGCGTGGCGCGGCATCGACCAGATAATGATAAAAGGATTGACGGCGGCAGGCTTGCCTGCGGGCGCGGCCAAGACGCTGCTCTGGGGCGTAAAACTCGCCGTGCTGGTCGGGCTGCTGTATGTGGCGTTCTGGTTGGCGGCGGTGGTCATTGGGATTGCGGTGGCCGTGTGGAACGGAAAGCATCCTGTCGATGATGTTGATGAAGATGGTTGTGAATGGCGACATGACCATCTTGGTTTTGGGTTGTACGACCAGGATGGATACCGTATTGATTCTGCCTATTCTGGCCACCCAGAAGATTAATCCGTTTGCTTGGCCGCTTTTATCAATAGATCACTTCCCTTTGATCCTGCCGTTCTCGCGTTATTCGTTCCCGTCGTCAAACCACCAAGAACCCCGGCGGCGCGAATGCCCACCCAGGTCATCACGGACATCCAGAACAGGGGCAGCACGATGAACATTGCCCCCATCACGTAATTCAAAAGCATGTCCCCGAAAGTGTTGTTGAGACCGATGAGCGGGTT
>JAISLJ010000010.1 GCA_031290955.1 Zoogloeaceae bacterium
GCCGTAAGCCGAAACCTTTTCCTGAAGGAAATTTTTCCCTTTGGAATCAAAGGCAATGTTCGTCTTGGCAAGGTTGAGCTTGACCATGCGGGGCGCGTCTCGATTTGTATTCACACGCGACAAGAACCAGGCAAGGAAATCAAAAAATGGGGGAAATGGGGCGTTGATTACAATGTAATTGCAATTGAAATTACGCTTGATTTGGTGGAAAAAGTCGAGATCATGAACTGGCAAAACATGACGCCGTGCCAGCTCGTTTTTTCATCGGATAAAAACATATACTCGATTTTATTTCATGGAGGGGATTGGCGCGTATTATTCAGCGCGCAATGCTTGACCTTCCAAGGATGCTCGGTATATATCGATGCTTTCAAGGACGAATTGGGGAGTTCCCATGCGTGGCAGCTTGGTGATTTTTTGTGAAACGTGTCAATCTGGCCAAATGGATTGCCTTCAGGGTATTGGTTATGAAGCATAATACCGGGGCACTGGTGATATTTGCCTTCCACCATGCACATGAAGGCGATTCGATTTGTCATGCATTGGTTTGTGAGCATGCTATAGAAGATCTTGTAGAAGACAGAATCGGCCCGGTTGAACCCGGAAAGAAAAAATCCTGAAGGAAATCACTGCCCGCCTGCAATTTCTCATCGATGTGGAGCTGGAACTGTGATCGTGGTCGAGCACGACGAGGACGCCATCCGCAATGCCGATTGATAGAACGGCTCAATCCGCCTTGCCAATCGCGACTGGGAAAAGGAGCATTGCACTGTGCATGCCATAGGGACGAACCCGTATCCACCTTCCAGCGCCTGTGCGAAAATTCGTCCTTTCTTCTGAAAGGGTTCTTGTCGTGCTGACAATTTTGTCATGTTCTTGCCTGGGTCGGAGGGCGGTGTGAATGCGCGCGTTGCCGTCCTGGGGGCTGGTCCAGCCGGGCTTTCAGCGGGGCTTTGGCTGAAACGCTTGGGGCTGCGGCCGATCCTCCTGGAACGTGGGGAAGCGCCCGGAGGCTTGGTCAACCTGAATTTCCTGGAAAACCGTTGGGTATTGGGACACGTGCATGTTACAGGCCAGGAACTGGGCCGCCGCTTTTGCGCGCATGCGCGCGCGGAAGGCGTGGAAATCCGCCTTCGCGCCCGGGCCGTGGCGCTGTTGCCGGAAGCAAGCGGCGCGGCGCAAATCGTGCTGGAGAGTGGCGAGATGTTTTGTTGCGCCGCGTTGGTCATCGCCACCGGCACCCGCTATCGTGGTCTGGAAATCCTGGGGGAGGCGCAAGATGGCGCCATCGCGGCTTCCGGGCGCGTGGCGCTTGGGCCGTATGCCTTCCTGGACACGGCGGCGCAGGCCGGACGCCATGTCCTGATCGTGGGCGGCGGCGACAATGCTTGCGAGAACGCTCGCCTCCTGCTGGATGTCGGCGCGCGGGTAACGCTCGTCGCGCGTTCGCGTATCCGGGCGCGGCGGCAGATGCTGCACGCCATCCTCGACAACCCCGCCTGCGTGATCCATGAAGAAAGCCGCGTCATCGGTCTCGCCTTGGCGCGCGACACCCTGGCGCTCAAGCTTGCCCTGGCCGGAAGTGAACAGACGCTTTTGGCCGAGCGCCTGCATATTCTCGCGGGTTATACGCCAAACACTGACTTTCTGGCGGATTTCCTGCCCGCCGCCTGGCAAGCGCTGCTGGCGCGAGACGAGGCGGGATATCTCCGAACAGATTCCTGGGGACGCACTGGAATTCCTGGCGTTTATGCTATCGGCGATGTCGCGGACCCGGAATTCCCCAGTATCGTGAGCGCCATCGCCCAAGGCGCGAAAACTGCCAAGGCGCTGGAACACGATCTGCGTGACGCGCCACTGTTTCCATGCGGACTGGATTTTCCCGCAAACCCATGAATACGCTCCCATGAATACGCCCATTTCCCAAACCCTGCAACGTCTCGAAAAATGGCTGTTGCGCCATATGGGCAAGGCAATTGCCGAATACAACATGATCGAGTCCGGCGATACCATCCTGGTTTGTGTTTCCGGCGGCAAGGATTCGCATGTGCTTTTGCATCTGCTGCGCCTTCTGCAAACCTATGCCCCGGTGGATTTTCGTCTGCTTGCCATGAACCTGGACCAAAAACAACCGGATTTTCCAGCGGAAATACTGCCTGCCTATTTTGCGAACATTGGCGTTGAATACCGAATCGTCGAGGCAGATACCTATTCCATCGTCAAAAAAAAGATCCCGGAAGGAAAAACCACCTGCGCGCTTTGTTCAAGACTGCGCCGTGGCATCATCTATCGGACGGCGAAGGAATTGGGAGCCAACAAGATTGCGCTCGGACATCATCGGGACGACATGGTGCACACCCTTTTTCTCAATCTTTTCTTTGGCGGCAAACTGAAAGCCATGCCGCCGAAACTGAAAACGGATGATGGCGCGCATATCGTCATTCGTCCGCTGGCCTATTGTCCGGAAGCGGATATCGCAAAATACGCGCGGGGAATGGAGTTTCCCATCATTCCCTGCAATCTTTGCGGTTCGCAGGAAAACCTGCAACGCCAAAAAATCCGGGAGATGATGAACGACTGGGAAAGACGGTTTCCCGGCCGCACGGAATCCGTATGGACGGCGCTCCGCAACGTCGTCCCCTCGCATCTTGCCGACTCATCCCTTTTCGATTTCAAGGGCCTGACGCTCGCAAGCCAAGTCCCGGAAGGCGACACCGTCTTCGACGCGCCGGAACTCTCCCCCATGCCGCCCGGCGCGGACTCGTTCCCCCTGCCGGTCCGCAGCGAATGAGCGGGCAACGGAACATCATGGCAGGAGCCGCATTTTGCTGCGAATTCCGGTGCATGCGGCGGGACCGGGATTTTCCCGGCAATACTGCTGGAGAATGTCAGCAACGGAAGAATCAAGCGTCTCTGGATTCCGGGAAAACGCAATGATTTCCGCCCGGAGCGCATCGCCCTCATCAAACCTGCCTGCGGCATACAGGATGGCAATCTCACGAAACCCCAGCCATGCCTTTACCTGTTTCTCTCCGTAAAGCTGTTCCGCGTAACCACGCGCCTTTTCGGAAAAACGCAAGGATTTTTCCACATCCATTTCAAAAAGAAGCGTTGCTTCCGCGTACAGGGAATATAGATAGGCCACAGTCCTTTTCGCTCCCAACGAATCTTCCGAATCTTCCATATCCTGCTGCTGTTCCATATCCGCAGCGGCGAGGAGTTCCGAATTTTCCTCGATAATTCTCCGGAGTAGCGGCAAAGCTTCCGGGTCCCGATCCGCCAAGAGCAGGTTGCCATACAGAAGCTGGATGGCGCCCTTGTCTTCCTTCAAATTTTCTTTCAGATTTTCCTTGATTTCCTTGATTTCCTGTTTCAGGAGATCAGGACGTCCGGAAGCAATCAGGGCAAAAGTATATTTATCGCGTGTAAACCTGTCTCTTGGATACAGGGAATAGGTCCATGACCAGAGCGACAGACTGTTTTTCCAGAGCGGAATGGTGGTATAGGTCGTCAATGCGGAAAACAATACCCAACATGTCACCGTTCCCCATAGAAGACTGCGAACCGAAAGAACGTGCATGCTGGAAAATATCTGCCGAAGGTGGGGATTTGCGAAGATGCGATCATAGCGAACCAGTGTAACCGCCATGACCCAGAATGCCAGTGGGGCGCTCAGGAAGCGATCGCTTGCCAAGTTTTTTCCAATGCGAATGGGAACAATGTGGAGCACCAAGAGCAAATAGGTGAATCCGGCAATGAAGATCCAGGCAGCCGGGGAACGTTTGCGGATGGCGAAAAACAGGATGCTGCCCAACAGGGACAGAGTCAGCAGATTTCCCAGGATATCCTTCAGGCTCCAGGCAGAAATCACATAATCCACAGGATGTTGCGCACTGATCGACGAGAAGGGCAGGAAAGCGAGCACCAGATACAATTTGATGGATTCCAGCGCGAGAAAACTCTTTTCCGCCAGGTAGGCGGGATTGATCTGCGCCACGTGGCGAAGATAGGCGCCGCCTTCGACATTCAGGCGCATGACCAAATACAGGACGAAGACAAGGCAAAACGCCGCCAGGAATCCGGCATTTTCCCGCAGGGCGTTTTTGTAGAAATGTCCGTTTTCCTGCGCATGCGTTGCGCTCCACAGGCACAGGATCGTCAAGGGAAAGACAACGCCGGTTTCCTTGCACAACAAGGAAAGGAGGGTTATGCCGGAAACCAGGAGGATTTTCAGGACGGGCTTTGCCTGACTGAGGTAAAGCCGCGTCGCGACCAGGATGAAAAAGGTCACGAGAAGATCGAAGCGTCCGGAAATCCAGGCCGTGGTCTCGATCAGCGCCGGATGCAGCGCGTAGATCAGGGAAGCCAGGAAAGCGGCGGCAACGGGCGCAGGATGCCCTGTTCTTTCGGCAAGGATGCGGCAGACGGAAAAGACAAGAAATCCGTTCAAGATGAAAATCAGGAGATTCGTCGCGTGGGAAAAGCCCGGATCAAACCCGGCGATGGAAACATCCAGGCAATATGACAATATTACCAATGGTCGAAAATATTCCATATTCCCCAGAAAAGGCTTGCCCAGGTCGGCAAAACCGAAGCCGGATTTCATGAGCGTATCAATGCGGCCAAGGAAAATGTCGGTATCATCCCATACATAGGTAAAATCAACGACACGAAGATAAAAAAGCAACGTGACGCACGCCACCAATCCAGAAAGACAGAATGACTGCTGGAGTACGTATTCCATGAATTTCCTGCCTGACATGATTCCCCTTTTTGCGTTTTAAGCCGCAGATCCCCCGGATTCTAGGAAGGAGCAATTCCGTTGTCAACGTTTATTCGCATCATTTTACTTCTCCGCGGAATTCGGCGACGAACTGCTGGACGCCCTCAACACGGGAGGGCAGCGAATACAAGACTCAGCCCACCAAGCCCCTGCCGCGAATGAACGGGAATCCGCCTTGATTCGTTTGACGCCTGAACGGGCCGCGCAAACGATTGCCCCTGTGCGCTTGACGCTGGAAGGGTGGACGGGCAGCATGGCGGAATTGAGGAACCTGGCGACGGCGGAATACGCGAAATTGCAAGGGTAGCGCTTCCACGACATGGATGTGGAAATCGCGTTCTCGGACTTTTTCTCAGTTTTGGAGCATAATGCCGCGCATGAGTGCTCCCGTTACCGTCGTCTATGAATTGGCCTTGGCCGCGTGGCTGGTCGAGGAGCTTGCTGGTCTCGCGCAGGAGAAACTGGCCGAGTTCGAGAGCATCCGGGAAGCGGCGCGGCAGCGGGAGGAGGCGCGGCAAGCACAGCGGCAGGCGTGGCGGGAAGCGGCAAGGGCGCGTCTGGCCGGATTTTCCGCGCAGGTCGAGGGATTGGAGCGGCGCGTCACGCGCCTTTCCGGTTTGCTGGGTCGGGAAGTGATCCTGCCGCCCGCGCCGCCACACGGCGCAACTCCTTCCGACTGGGGCGCGCATGTGCGAGCGCTGGAACAACTTGCCTTCGCGCTGGAACACGATTTCTTCCAGAATCCCGAAGAAGGGGCAGAGGTGCGGAAGGCACTGGACGCCGTGGAAGAAGCGCCGGATCTCCAGCACGTCATGGCGCTTTATCTCGCCCAGCGGGCAATGGCGCGGGGGCAGGCCGAAGCGGCAGCCTGGCGAGAGAACGTTGCGCGTGTGCTTTCCCGCCTGCGGCTCCCCGAGGGCGCGGCCCTGCCCGGACATCTGGAAGCACTGGCGCGGGCGGCGATCCTCGCCGAAAGCCGCGACCGCGCTGAATTGTTGCTCGACGAATTGCGCTTGGGTGTGCAGCGCCACATTGAGGAAGAACGGCTGCGTCAGGAGGAAATCTGCCTAGCGGACGAATGGCTGGCGCGCTTGCCCGAAGGTGTGTTGCCGGACGAAACCACGGCCCTGCTTGTCGAAATCACCGCTGGCCTGCGCCGTCTGGATGCGCAAAGTCGCGCGGAGATCGAGGTGCGCGTGGCGGCCTTCGAGCAGGAAGCCGCCGAACGCGCCCAACGGGCCGCTGTCCGGGTGCTGGAAGCCTCGCTTCAAGACTTGGGCTATGTGGTCGAGCCAATTGCCGAGACGCTGTTTACGGAAGGCGGCAAGCTCCACTTCCAGCGTCCCGGCTGGGCGGAATATCAAGTGCGCCTCAAGGTGGATCCCAAGGAACGGCACATCAATTTCAACGTGGTACGCGCCCGGCTGGAAGATGCCGACGCGGAAAATTCCGCCACGCGCCGCCAGCTCGATTTCCAGGCCGAAGACCGATGGTGCGCCGAATTCCCCAAGCTGCTCCAGACGCTCGAAGCGCGTGGCATTTGTTCCCGGATCATCCGTCGGCTTGAAGCGGGGAGCCTGCCCGTGCAGGTGCTCGCTCCGGAAGCCTTGCCCGATTTCACGGCGGAGGAGGCAACGGCACGTCCGGCGCCGCGCCGCCGAACCCTGCCGCATCCCTGATTTCCCATGACAGAGACTTCTCCCCGCTGGGCGCGTGATATCGAACGGCTGTTGCCGATCCGCGCGCAATTCATCCTGACCGGCAACATCCGCGACCATTTCCTGACCGCGCTCGCGGGCGGACGGCGCACGCCCGCGCCGCTCATGCGCTGCCTGTGGAACACGCTGGCCGGGCAGGGCTTTCGCTTCCTGCTGGTGTATGACCCGGTGGGCGGCGTGCGTCCCTATCCGGCGGAACCGGAGATCGTCGCCGAGGCCGTCCGGCTGTTCGATCTGAAACTCCAGGATGACGCCATGCCCATGAGCCTGGAACGCCTCATCGACCTGATGCGCCATCTGGTGCGCCAGCGTGAGGCGCATGCGGCGCTCGTCATTGATTTCGCCTCGCGCCTCGTGCGCCATCCGGATCACATGGATGCCGGGGAACATCGCTTCTTCCTGGCGGCGGAATACCTGGCGGCGCAGGCCACGCCAATCGGCATCCGGGAAATGGCGCGCGCGAACCCGGACTACAAGCCGGTCTATCACCCGATTCTATGGCTGGTGAATCGGGCGCAGGATTTTCCCTCCTGGTTCGCGCTCGACAACAGCCGGGTGGAAATCCTCAACATCGCCCTGCCGGATTTCGAGACCCGCGCCGCAGCGGCGAAGAGCTATATCAACCTCTTCCAGAACGGGGCGACAGCCAGTGAGTCCGAGCAGGAGACCTTCGCCAGGGAATTCGCCCGTGCCACGGAGGGCATGCCGCTCCTTGCGCTTTCCGATGCCGCGCAGCTTGCCAACCGGCAGGGCATTCCCTGCGCGGAGGTGGAGGATGCCGTGCAGTGCTACAAGGTGGGCGTGCGGGAAAATCCCTGGAAAAAGCCCTATCTCCGCGAACGCATTGCCCAGGCGGCGCAATCGATTGGCCGCCGGGTGAAGGGGCAGGAGCAGGCCGTCACCAAGAGCGTGGATATCCTGATGCGTTCGGTGATGGGCCTCACCGGGGCGCAGGCGGGCGGCGGCAGCGGCAACCGGCCACGCGGCGTGCTCTTCCTCGCCGGCCCCACCGGAACGGGGAAGACCGAACTCGCCAAGAGCCTCACGGAACTCGTCTTCGGCGACGAGCGCGCCTACATTCGTTTCGACATGAGCGAGTTTTCCGAATCGCACACCGGGGCGCGGCTTCTGGGCGCGCCGCCGGGCTACGTGGGCTTTGAGGCGGGCGGCGAACTCACGAACGCGGTGCGGGAAAAGCCGTTTTCTGTCGTGCTCTTCGACGAGGTGGAAAAGGCGCATCCGCTCATCCTCGATAAATTCCTGCAAATCCTCGAAGACGGACGCCTCACCGATGGTCGGGGCGATACCGCCTATTTTTCCGAGGCCATCCTCGTCTTCACCTCGAACCTGGGCATTTTCACCGAGGATGCGGAAGGGCGGCGCATTGAGAACGTGCGTCCCGGCGACGACTACCCGACCGTGGAGAAAAAGGTGCGCGCCGCCATCGCCGACCATTTCAAGTTCTACCTCTCGCGCCCGGAACTCCTGAACCGCATCGGCGACAACATCGTCGTCTTCAATTTCATCACGCCGCCGGTCGCCGAGCGCATTTTCACCGGGATGCTGGAGAACATCATGCGCCGGGTACGCGAAGAGCACGACCTCATGCTGGAACTGGCCCCTGCGGCGCGTGCGCAGTTGCTGCGCTGGTGCGTGGCGGATCTGGCGCACGGCGGACGCGGCATCGGCAACCAGTTGGAATCGCGCTTCATCAACCCTCTCGCCCGCGCCCTCTTCGCCCTTGACCTCACCCAACACACCCACATCCGCGTCACAGAACTGCACGAGAACGCCGAACGCATTGTTTCCCTGGTCCTGGCGGACGGCGATGAAAAACCCTGTCCTGGCGGACGGCAATGAAAACCCTTTTCTGCCCAGAGGGTTTTCGTTCCATGCCCCATGATTTTAGGGGCGGGTTTCAAACCCGCCATTACTTTGTCGTCATTGCGAGGCGCAAAGCGCCGTGGCAATCCACCGGCCTTCATTTGTGGGACACCCTTCCCACCCGCGCCGCCGTTCGCTTCGGAGCGTGGCGATTCCGCACCGTTCCCCTCGCCCGCTTGGCGGGAGAGGGTGCCCCGCAGGGGCGGGAGAGGGAGCCGTTCCGTGCGGAGCGCAGCGACGCTCATTTCTCCCACCCTTTTCCGCAACAGAAGCGCCCAAGGAAAAATATGCGGCGCTTCGCGCCGGAGGGTGGACACCCTTGTATCTTCCCCTTGCAGGCCGAAACGGATAGATTCCACCCGTTTGACCGGCCCGGCTGGATAGTTCGTTGCGCCCTTGGAACAGAGATGATTCCGTGAGAGAGCCAGGAGCGTC
>JAISLJ010000011.1 GCA_031290955.1 Zoogloeaceae bacterium
CACCTCTTCCTGCACGAGCGTCCGCTTCATCTCAACCCTCCTTGGAATTCCCAGGGAGATACTATGACGACCGGACAACTATCGCGCTACAAAGGTGGACAGATAGGAAGCTCGCTACATACAGCGGCAAACCGCTTGCCCGGCGCGGCGCTTCGGGGCAGAATTCCAAACATTCCAAATCTTCCAAATTCCATGCCTACCTCTTCCCTTTCCTCCGGCGAGGCCATGACGAATCCCGCCACGCGCCCGAATCTCACGCCCCGGCTTCTGGAAACGCTGGCGACCAAGGTGGCGCGGGCAGAGGCGCTGCTTGCGGAAATCGCCGCGCACTTTGCCCCAGCCGCCTTCGCCAACAGCCTGGGCGCGGAAGACATGGTGCTGATGGATCTCCTCTGCCAACATCGCCTTCCCGTTGAAATCTTCACGCTGGATACAGGACGCCTGCCGCCTGCCACCTACGATCTCATGGCGGAAAGCGAGCGGCATTATGGCGTCCGGCTGCACATCCATTCGCCCCGCCACGAGGCTCTGGAAGCCTATGCGCGTGAACACGGCATCAATGCCTTCCGTGATTCCGTGGAACTCCGCAAGACCTGCTGCCGAATCCGCAAGGTGGAACCACTGGAACGGGCGCTGGCCGGGAAGAAGGCGTGGATTACCGGCATGCGCGCGCAGCAGTCCGCCACACGTGAAGGGCTTCCCGAACGGGATTTCGACGCCGGGCGCGGCATCCCCAAATTCAATCCCCTGGCCGACTGGAGCGAGCGGGAAATCTGGGCCTACATCCGGCAACACGCGGTGCCGTACAACCGCCTCCACGACCAGTTCTATTCCAGCATCGGCTGCGCGCCCTGCACCCGCGCAATCAGCCTGGGCGAAGACATCCGCGCCGGACGCTGGTGGTGGGAAGAACCCGCCGCGAAGGAGTGCGGACTGCATGTTTCGGAGCCGGGGGGCTGAGGACACGATCCCTGATACCATGTGTTTTTGTCCTGAACGAAGGAGTTTCATCATGCAGAAGAGCATCATTGCCACGGAGCGCGCGCCTGCCGCCATTGGCACCTATTCGCAGGCAATCCGGGTGGGGAATACCGTCTATCTTTCCGGGCAGATCGGCATTGACCCGGCGCGCGCGGCGCTTGTGGAAGGCATCGACGCCCAGATCACGCAGGTGTTCGAGAACCTGAAGGCGGTGGCGGAAGCGGCTGGCGGTTCGCTTGCGGATGTCGTCAAGCTGAACGTCTATCTCACCGATCTTGCCCATTTCGGCAAGGTCAACGAGACCATGGCCCGCTATTTCCGCGCCCCCTATCCGGCCCGCGCCGCCCTGGGCGTGCAGGCGCTCCCGAAGGGGGCAGAAGTCGAGGCCGACGCCATCCTGTGGCTGGAGAACTGAAGCGCCACAATTCCTCCCCCGCCATGCCTGTGGAAAAAGCGAGCGGAAAAGCGGGTTCGCTGGCGGAAAAGCTGGCGCGTCTGGGATTATCCCGGCGCGAGGATTTGCTCCTGCATTTTCCCCTGCGTCACGAGGATGAAACTCGCATCACTCCGATCACCCAGGCCCCGCAGGGCAGTGCCGTGCAGGTGGAGGGCGAGGTGGTGGAATGTGTGGCGCATGGCAAGCCCCGGCGGCAACTGGTGGCGCAGATTCGTGACGCGGGCGGTGTCTTGGTCCTGCGCTTCCTGCATTTCCACAAGGGCCTGGAAAACATGCTCCAGACGGGCACGCGCCTGCGCTGCACGGGGGAAATCCGCGAAGGGTATTTCGGGGCGGAAATGGTGCATCCGCGCCTGCGCGTAGTTTCCGGGGAAACGCCCTTGCCCTGCGCGCTCACGCCCGTCTATCCAAGCACGGCGGGCCTGTCGCAGGCGGCGCTTGTCCGGCTGATTACCCAGGCGCGCAATGGCGCGCCGCTTGCCGAAACGCTCCCTGCGGATTTCCTTGCGCGTCTGAAACTTCCCGGCATCTGGGAGGCGATTCATACCCTGCACGCGCCGCCGCCCGGCATCTCGCTGGAAGCTCTCGCGGCGCGCACGCATCCCGCCTGGCGGCGGATCAAGCTGGATGAACTCCTCGCGCAACAGCTCTCGCTGCGCGAAGCCTATCGCGCCCGCCGCGCCACCGGCGCGCCGGTTCTCGCCGGAACCGGGGAACTGCAAGGACGCTTCACGGCGGGGCTGCCCTTTGCGCTCACCGCCGCCCAGGAACGCGCGGCAGCGGAAATCGACGCCGACCTCGCCCGGCCACATCCCATGCAACGCCTGCTGCAAGGCGATGTTGGCGCGGGCAAGACGCTGGTGGCGGCACTTGCCGCCTGCCGGGCCATCGAATCCGGCTGGCAGGCGGCCTTCATGGCCCCGACGGAAATCCTCGCCGAACAGCATTTCCTCAAGCTGGCGGGCTGGCTGGAACCCTTGGGCGTCCGCGTTGCCTGGCTCAGCGGCAGCATGAAGGGCAAGGCGCGACTAACCGGGCGGGAGGCGGCGCACACGGCGGGGCTGGTCGTCGGCACACACGCGCTCATTCAGGAAGGCGTGGATTTCGGACGCCTGGGACTCATCATCATCGACGAGCAACACCGCTTCGGCGTGGCGCAGCGTCTCGCCCTGCGCCAGAAGGGACAAGCGCCGCACCAGTTGATGATGTCCGCCACGCCCATCCCGCGCACGCTCGCCATGAGCTATTACGCCGATCTGGATGTTTCCACGCTGGACGAACTGCCGCCGGGCCGCGTCCCGGTTCGCACCCGCCTGGCGCGAAACGAACGTCGTCCGGAAGTGGTGGAATACGTGCGGCGCAGGGTACGCGAAGGGCGGCAAGCCTATTGGGTTTGCCCGCTGATCGAGGAATCGGAAACCCTGCAACTCGAAACCGCGCTGAACACACACGCCCGGCTTGCCGAAGCCCTGCCGGAACTGCGCCTGGGCCTGCTGCACGGACGCCTGAAGAGCGCGGAAAAACAGGCGGTGATGACCGATTTCGCGCAGGGGCAAATCGACTTGCTCGTGGCGACCACGGTCGTTGAGGTGGGCGTCGATGTGCCCAATGCAAGCCTCATGGTGATTGAGCACGCCGAACGCTTTGGACTCTCGCAGCTCCACCAGTTGCGCGGCCGGGTTGGTCGGGGCACGGCGGAAAGCAGTTGCGTGCTGCTCTATGCCGAACCGCTTTCCGGGACGGCCCGGGCACGGCTGCGGATCATCTACGAACACAACGACGGCTTCGAGATTGCCCGGCAGGATCTGGCGCTGCGCGGCCCCGGCGAATTCATCGGCAGCCGCCAGAGCGGCATTCCCCTGCTCCGCTACGCCGACCTTGAGCGCGACGCCGACCTCGTGCCCTTGGCCCGTAGCCTCGCCGAAACCCTCCTCGCCCATGCCCCGGAAGCGGCCAAGGAACACCGCATCCGCTGGCTGGGCAAGCGGGAAGAATTGCTGGGGACGTAAAGGGCAGAGGCAGGAAAACTCCCGGCGGCGCAAGAAAACTGAAGCGGTGCCGGGAACGCCTGGAATCCCCCTGAATCCCCGCGACCGCGCCATCGCCTGGCCGTCCCGGCAGCCATCCAGCCAAGATCGCCATGCGCAGACGCAATGCTTTCCAGTAGAATGCAAGCTCAACGGCGGCGATCTTTGGCGGCTATGCGCTCACTTCCACCTTGACGGTGTTGATGGCGCTTTTCTCCCCCGTCGATCCGCCCAAGATGTTCGCGCAATTGTTGAGTTTTCCGGTGTATCTGTGTCTGTTGCTGTGGATTTTTCATGCGCGAAGCGTGGCGGACTTGGGGATGGCTGATTTTCTGGACGCTCGTCGCCGTCGGCCTGTGTTGGTGGAAGCTGAAAGGAGGCGCGTCATGATGCCCATTGTTTCGGTCGGCTGGGATGTGCTGGCGTTTGTATTGTGTCTGGTTGGGTTCTTCTTTTTGGTCTTTGCCAATGAGCGCGAAGGAAGGCGTTTGCTGCATCGTCCGGCAAGCCAGCGCGAACGGCGGATTTGCGCGGCGGCGGGCGGAGGGTTGCTCATGCTGGCATTGTGGGTGTGCGTGCAACAATGGCGCGGCAATTTCGGCTCGGTGCTGTGGTTTGGATGGCTCACCGTCGCGGCGCTTGCGTTGATTTTTGCTTTAGCGAGCGTACAGGAGGAGGAACGCAAGGGACATCATCGGCATGGCAAGCGTCATCAATTACCAGAGGCCGGAGAAGCAAGCGGCAACGCCGTGCGGGAGGATGTGGATTGCCACGGGGCTTCACCAAAGTGGGGGGAGCAGGATGCTCCCGCTACTTTGGAACCGCCCGCAACAGCGAAATCCACGCGGACTTCACGCCTCGCAAGAAGAGCAATCTGGGGCGCATTCCTCCTCTTGCCCTGCCTCTTTCTGCTCTTTGCGTGGCGCATCGACCCTTGGCCCGTGCTGCGCGAAGACGCGGTATCCGGCAAAGTCGGCCCCTGGGATTTCACCCTCGCCGAAACAG
>JAISLJ010000012.1 GCA_031290955.1 Zoogloeaceae bacterium
GGTGTTTTCCCCGGTCGGGAGAATTGCCAGTACAATACTTCCGGCGTGATTTGCCAGGTTCCGGCGGGCCATTATTTTGTGATGGGGGACAATCGCGACGACAGCCTGGATAGCCGTTATCGGGGCTTCGTGCCGGAGGAGAACATCGTCGGCAAGGCTTTTTTCATCTGGCTGCATTTTTCCTGGCCCAATTTCGACCTGGGTCGCATTGGTTCCTTTGAATAGGAGTTTTTCATGTATACAAACATTCTGCATCGGGGACGGCAAAAGGGCGTAACCCTCTGGACCTTGGTTTTTGGCGGGCTGCTGCTGCTGTTCCTGGTCATTCTGGTGGCGAAGCTCTTTCCTTCCGTGCGGGAATATTGGTCGCTCACCACAGTGTTGAACACCATCGCCAAGGAGGCGGCCCAGAATTCGAAATCGGACGCGGAAATCCTGGATTCCTTTGATCGCCACGCGCGGATTGAGGATTTTGAATCCGTCGGTCGCCGCGACCTCAAGATCGCGCGAAGCCGGGAGGGCGTCGTCACCATTTCCTTCGCCTACGAGAAACGCATTCCCCTGGTGGGAAGCGTCTCCCTGCTCATCGACTACAGCGGCAGCGGCAAGGGCGACAGCAAGTGAGGCAGGCGCTGTCGGCGCTGGAAACCGCTCTGGGGCATGAATTCCGCGATCAGGAACTTCTGGTCGCGGCGCTCACGCACCGGAGCTTCGGCGTGGAGCACAATGAGCGCCTGGAATTCCTGGGAGACAGCGTTCTCAACTGCGCCATCGCTGCCATCCTCTACGAACGTTTCCACGCCCTGCCGGAAGGCGACCTCTCCCGGTTGCGCGCCAATCTCGTGAATCAGGAAGCATTGCACGGCCTGGCCCTGCAACTCGGCCTGGGCGAGGCGCTGCGGCTGGGGACGGGCGAGATCAAGAGCGGCGGCAGGACGCGGCCTTCCATCCTTGCCGACGCGCTGGAAGCCCTGTTGGGCGCCATCTTCCTCGAATCCGGTTTTGCACGGGCGCAGGAAGTCATTGCCCATCTCTTCGCGGCGCGGCTTGCCGACATCGTTCCCGGCGTTTCTGCCAAGGATGCCAAGACCCGTTTGCAGGAGTGGCTCCAGGGACGGCGCGAGGCCCTGCCGCGCTACGAGCTTCTGGAGGTGACGGGCGCGGCGCACAGCCAGCATTTCCACGTCGCCTGCCGGATCGAGGGAGCGCACGCGCTCGTCAGCGAGGGATTCGGCGCAAGCCGCCGTCTCGCCGAACAGGAAGCCGCAGCCAGGGCGCTCGCGGCGCTGGAGGCGACATGAGTCCTGCGGACAGCAGTCCTGCGGACGGCAATTTGCCCCGCGAACAGCAAGCGCATCCTGCAGAGGATTCCGCGCGTTCGGGTTTTATTGCCATCGTGGGGCGTCCCAATGTCGGGAAATCCACGCTTTTGAACCAGTTGGTCGGCGAGAAGATCAGCATCGTCTCGAAGAAACCGCAAACCACGCGCCATCGCATCCTGGGCATTCGTACCGACGCGCAGGCCCAGTTTGTGTTCGTCGATACGCCGGGTTTCCAGACCCGTTTCACGAACGCCCTGAACCGCGCCATGAACCGGGGCGTGCGGGAGGCGCTGACCGATGTGGATCTCGTATTCTTCGTTGTTTGCGCCGGATGCTTCACGGAGGCGGACGAAGCGGTGCTGCGCCTCCTGCCTGCGGCAAGGCCGGTGCTCCTGATCGTCAACCAGACGGATCGCATCCGCGAGAAGGCAAGCCTCCTGCCCTTCCTCGCCCAGATCGCGGCGAAGCGGGAATTCGCTGCCGTCATCCCCATAAGCGCCCTGCGGGGCAAGCAGATCGGGGATGTGCTGGAGGCCGCGCGTCCCTTCCTGCCGCATGCGGGACGCCTCTTTCCCGAAGATGAACTGACGGACAAGAGCGAGCGTTTCCTGGCCGCCGAATACGTCCGCGAAAAGCTCTTTCGCCTGTTGGGCGACGAACTCCCCTATGCGCTCACGGTGGAAATCGAGAAGTTCGAGTGCGAAGGCGCGTTGCGCCGCATCTACGCGGCCATCGTGGTGGCGCGGGAAAACCACAAGGCAATGGTGATCGGCAAGAAGGGCGAAACCCTGAAGCGCGTGGCCTCCGAAGCCCGCCAGGACATGGAGCGCCTCTTCGCCGGCAAGGTGTATCTGGAAATCTGGGTCAAGGTGAAATCCGGCTGGACGAATGACGAACGGCTGCTGAAAAGCCTGGGCTACGAATAGCACGAACAGGATTTTGCGCCATGCGAGGCAGAGTCGACGCGCAACCCGCCTACATCCTGCACAGCCGTCCCTACCGCGAGACGAGCCTGCTTCTGGAAGCCTTCAGCCGCGATCATGGCCGGGTTGCCTTGCTGGCGCGGGGGGCGCGGCGGCCCTATTCCACCTTGCGCGGCCTCATGCTCGCCTTCCAGCCGCTGGAACTTTCCTGGTCGGGCAAGGGCGAGGTGCTCACGCTGATGAAAGCCGAATGGCAGGGCGGGCAGCCGCTGCTCTCCGGCGCGCCGCTTTTCTGCGGCTACTACCTGAACGAACTCCTCGTGCGCCTCCTGCCGCGTGAGGACGCGCATCCCCGGCTCTTCGAGCGTTACATGCGCATCCTGATGCAATTGGGCCATTCCCCCCGGAATGTGGTAGCCGAAGCCGAATTGCGGAGTTTCGAGCGGGCTCTCCTGGGCGAACTGGGCTATGGCCTCACACTGGACCGGGATCATCGCGGCCTGCCGATCGACGCCGCCGGACGCTACGACTACGAAATCGAGCGCGGCCCGATCCGTCGGGTAGAACAGGAAAACGTCCGCGCCACCTTTGCCGGGCGAACCCTGCTCGACATGGCCGACGACGATTACCAATGCACCGAGACCCGCAGCGAAGCCAAGCTGCTCATGCGCCAGCTTCTCGCCCACTACCTGAATGGCGTGGAACTGGAATCCCGGCGGCTGTTCCGGGAACTCCAGGGCATCCAGCCCTGAAGCCTTCCCCGCTGCGATGCCATCCTCCAACATGAATGACACGGACGACAACAAAATGAACCTCTTTCCCCCATCGCCCTTCCTTTCCGCCCGGGAGTCTCCAAAATGAACTACTGGCTGCTCTACCTCCTGCTGGGCACATTCGCGGGATTTCTCGCCGGATTGCTTGGCATTGGCGGCGGCTCGGTGATGGTGCCGCTCCTGGTGATGCTCTTCGCGGCGCAGGGTTTTCCCGCCGATGAGATCATGCGTATGGCGTTGGGCACCTCGATGGCGGCCATCCTGTTTACCTCCATTGCCAGCGTGCGGGCGCACCATCGGCACAATGCCGTGCGCTGGGCCATCGTTGCGCGCATCACGCCGGGCATCCTCGCGGGCACTTTCCTGGGAAGCTGGCTTGTCCGTCGTGTGCCTGCAACCGGGCTGGCCTTCCTGTTCTTCGCTTTCATCGTCTATGTTGCCATCCAGATGATCCTGGGCCTGAAGCCCAAGCCCAGCCGGGAGATGCCCGGCGCGTTGGGCACGGCGCTGGCGGGCGTCGGCATCGGCGCGTTTTCCTGCCTGGTGGCCATCGGCGGCGGTGCGCTCTCGGTGCCGTTCATGACCTGGTGCAATGTGAAGATGCAGCATGCCATCGGGACTTCCTCGGCCATTGGCTTTCCCATCGCCATCGGCGGCACGGCGGGATACATCTGGAGCGGCTGGGGGATTTCCGGCCTGCCGTCCCACAGCCTGGGTTTTATCCACCTCCCCGCCGTGATCAGCATGGCGCTTGCCAGCGTGCTCACCGCTCCTTGGGGCGCGCGCCTCACCCACCGCCTGCCGGTACACAGGCTGCGGCAAATCTTCGCCGCCGTCCTTTTGTTGCTGGCATCAAAAATGCTCTGGCAGCTTCTGTCTGGCTGAAACGCGCCGAACGGTTTTCCGGGAAAGGTCCTGCGGACGGCAATTTTGATTCCGGGGCGGGGCGCTCATTCGTCCAGTCTTTCATAACGCACCGTGCGCCGCCATTTGCCCTTGACGAGACGCTTGTGGGTGATTTTCAGGCGTTCATAGTTCACGTTTTCCCTGTCAAAAACGATTTCCTCGGCGCGAACGGCAACGCGCACAGGAAGATTGTTGACAACGGCCCAAGTGGTGTAGTCGTGAAAACAACATCCGCTTTTGCCTCTTGTGTACAACCGTTTCTTGGTTCGATCAACCCCGAAAAACCCCAAATAGCCCTGTGTCAGTTCGCTGAATGCCGTGTTGTATTGAAACCGCGCTGATTTCGGATTGAACAAATAGACTGCGTAGGTCGGGCTGCTATAGGGGCCATTTCTATCTTCCCATACGGCAAAATCGTCATGCCCATCGAAATTGAAATCGTCCAGGTAGATGAAATCGTCCAGGTAGAAGGGATTTGCGGCGTCGTATATATCCCGCCTCGCCGTGTTCGGTGGCCCCACGATCATCCTGCCATGGATGGTTTGCAGAATTTTGTCCTTGCCTTTTTCATGAATCACGATCTGTCCCGCCGAACATCCCCAATCACACGCCAGGGATAGAGACCGTAACGTAAAATCAAAGCGCCTGGAAACATCGTTCAGGGAAAAACTGTATTCCACAGGAGTATCCGGCGCGGGGAAATCCGGCAAGGCTTGCAGGGTTTCGATCTGCCTCTCATAATCCCAGGAAAGCATAATGGCATCTTTCTCCGATTTCCGCGCGCGCAGCCATTCCCGCTGCCTGTATTTCAATTCCGCCGCCGCGTCCGCCTGACTCTGGCGTTCCAGTGCCGCGCGATAGGCCCGGTCGAGTTCCTCATCCAGCCGGGAAAGCTTTTCGTTCGCGCACACAGTGCGCTCGAATGGCGTCCTCGCCTTCGCGCAATC
>JAISLJ010000013.1 GCA_031290955.1 Zoogloeaceae bacterium
GTCCGCCGCCGCATGCCAATTGCCTACGGGCTACGCCCTCCGGCAATTGGCATACGGCACAAAAAAGCGGACAATTTGAAAATCATGAAAGCGGACAGATTCAAAAGCTCGTAACAACATCCGCACCGAAGAAGCGCATCATGCCGCAGTGGCGCTGGATTGCGGGGCATTGGCCTGGATCGGATGCGCGTCGGGAAGCCCGCGCCGCCGCCGCAAGCGCCCAGCATCAATCGTCAAAACGCGCTTCCAGCGCGGCGATGGCGGGCAGGGTCTTGCCTTCCAGGAATTCCAGAAAAGCGCCGCCGCCAGTGGAGATGTAGCCCACGTCATCGGCGATGTTGAATTTGGCAATGGCCGCCAGCGTGTCGCCGCCGCCCGCGATGGAAAAGGCTTCCGAGTGGGCGATGGCCGAAGCGAGCATCTTGGTGCCGCCCGCGAACTGGGCGTGCTCGAACACGCCGACCGGGCCGTTCCAGACGATGGTTCCGGCATGGGCGACGTTCTGCGCCAGTTCGGCGGCGCTCTTCGGGCCGATGTCCAGGATGCGGTCATGCGGGCCGACTTCATTGACGGCGATCTTGTTGGCGCGCGCCAGCGCCGAGACCTCATCTGCCACCACCACATCCACCGGCAAGGGCACCATCGCCCCTCTTGCGCGCATAAAATCCATGATGGCGTGGGCTTCCTTGACCAGATCGGCTTCGGCGAGCGATTCGCCAATGCGTTTGCCGGAAGCGAGCAAGAAGGTATTGGCGATGCCGCCGCCGACGATGAGTTGATCCACTTTTTCCGCCAGGGATTTCAGGATGGTGAGTTTCGAGGAAACCTTCGCGCCGCCGACGATGGCGATGAGCGGACGCGCGGGCGCGTAGAGGGCGCGGGAAAGGGCGTCGATTTCCGCGCCCATCAGGATGCCCGCGCAGGCAATCGGGGCAAAGCGGGCAATGCCGTGCGTGGTGGCTTCGGCGCGATGCGCGGTGCCGAAGGCGTCGTTCACATAGATGTCGCAGAGCGCCGCCATTTTTTTCGCGAGTTCCTCGCTGTTCTTTTTCTCGCCCACGTTGCAGCGGCAGTTTTCGAGCAGCACGACCTCGCCGGGCTGCACCGCGAAGCCGCCTTCCACCCAGTCGCGTACTAGGCGCACCGGCGCTTGCAGCAATTGGGAAAGGCGCACGGCCACAGGGGAAAGCGTATCCTCCGGGCCAACCGTCCCTTCCGTGGGACGCCCCAGGTGTGAAGTCACCATGACGGCGGCGCCCTGTTCAAGCGCATGGCGGATGGAAGGCAGCGACGCTTTTATGCGCGTATCTTCAGTGATGTTGCCCGCTTCGTCCTGCGGCACGTTCAGGTCGGCGCGGATGAAGACGCGCTTGCCGGAAAGGTCGAGGTCAGTGAATTTGTTTACGTGCATGATGAGAAACCTCCGGTCGGGAAAAGGTGGTCAGGCATCCCGCAGGGTGTGCCAGTATTCGATGACATCGAGCATCCGGTTCACAAAGCCCCATTCGTTGTCGAACCAGACGAAGAGATTCGCGCAGCCCGGCGCAACACAGCGGGTCACGCCGCCATCGACAATGGCCGAATGCGGATCGTGGTTGAAATCAATGGAGGCATGGATTTCGTCCGACCAGGCGATCAAATTCCGCCAGGCATCCTGGGCGGCATGCACGAGCAGAGCCTTGAGCGTTTCCGCATCGGCGGGCTGGCGCAGGGCAAGCACCATGTCGATGGCGGAAACATTGGTGGTCGGCACGCGAATGGCCTTGGCCGTCACCCGGCCCGCAAGGCGGGGCAGAAGGCGCTCGACGCCACGCGCAAGCCCCGTCGCCACGGGGATGATGGATTGCATGGCCGAACGGGTGCGGCGCAGGTCGGCATGATGGTAGCCGTCGATCAGCGGCTGGTCGTTCATGACGGAATGCAGGGTCGTCAGGAGCGCCCGCTCCACGCCCAGTTCCCGGTCCATGAGCGCCAGCAGGGGCACGACGGCATTGGTGGTGCAGGAGGCGGCGGAAACGATCTTCTCTTGCCCGGAGAGTTCCCGGTGATTGACGCCGAACACAATGGTGGCGTCAACATCGGCGGCGCTGTTGGCCGGATGCGAGAGCAGAAGGCGCGGCGCGCCCGCGCGTAGAAAACGCTCGATTTCGCGCCGCTCGCCATAGCGCCCGGAACACTCGACGACAAGATCAACGCCCAGCCCCGCCCAATCCACCGCTTCCGGAGTCGTGGCATGGCACACCGCGATCCGCTGACCGTCGATCCACAAGGCGTCGTCACGGGTTTCCACGCTTCCGGCAAAGCGCCCGTGCGTGGAATCGAAGCGGGTCAGATAGGCGATGCTCGCCAAATCTGCCGGTTCGTTGATCGCTGTCACCACAAAAGCTGCGTCCCCGCGTTCCTGCAAGGCACGCAAAAAGCAACGCCCGATCCGACCATAGCCATTGATGGCAAGGCGCAAAGGCGAACGGACGCGCATGGCAGCCCCCCGATGAATCAGAAAACCGGGAATTCTACGGGCTTTTCAGGATCAAGGACAGACAACAATGCAGCGCGTGCCACTTTGCGCGACCTGGCTTCTCGCGCACTCCGGCACTGTCTGCGGGCAGACAAGGGTGGACAAGCGTGGCTGAGCCATTAGAATAGCGATTCCACCCAAGGGGAAAAGCTCATGTTCTTGATCGTTGGCTACATCATCATCATTGCCGCCGCCATTGGAACGTATTCGATCCACGGCAGCCTGGCGGCACTGTGGATGCCAACAGAGTACCTTGCCATCGTCGGCCTCCTGATCGGCAGCTTCGTCGCAAGCAACAACGGCAAGATGATCAAGCGCGTGATCGGCGCCCTGCCCGGCATCTTCAAGGGATCGCCCTACAACAAGGCCTATTATGTTGACGTGCTGGCGCTCCTCTTCGAGATTCTCTCCAAGGTGCGCAAGGAAGGGCTGATGTCGATCGAGAACGACGTGGAAAATCCCGATTCCAGCCCGATCTTCTCCAAGTACCCGGAAATCCTGGGCAATCACCATGTGATCGAATTCATGACCGACTACCTGCGCATGATGGTGGGCGGCAACCTGAACACCCTGGAAATCGAGGGGTTGATGGAACAGGAGCTGGAAGCGCACCACCACGAGGCGGAAGCGCCCGCGCATGCGGTGCAGCGTCAGGGGGACGCCCTGCCCGCCTTCGGGATCGTGGTGGCGGTAATGGGCGTGGTCAACGTCATGGGATCGGTGGGCGAGCCGCCGCCCGTGCTGGGGAAGATGATCGGCGGGGCGCTGGTCGGCACCTTCCTGGGCATTCTCGTCTCCTACGGCTTCGTGCAGCCGGTGGCCTCGCTTCTGGAACTGAAGGCGGGCGAAGCCTCGCGTGTGTATGGCGTCATCAAGGCGGTGTTGCTGGCCTCGATGTCCGGCTACGCGCCGCAGGTAGCAATCGAATTCGGGCGCAAGAACCTTCCCGCCGATGCCCGGCCTTCCTTTCTGGAACTGGAGGAAGAACTGAAGAACCGCAAGGGTCGCTGAGGTCGGGAGAAATGCCATGAGCGACGATTCCACCCGCCCTATCGTCATCAAGCGCGTCCGGAGGAGCGCGGGCGCGGGGCATGGCGGCGGGGCCTGGAAGATCGCCTATGCCGACTTCGTGACGGCGATGATGGCCTTCTTCCTCCTCATGTGGCTTTTGGGTTCAACGGCCAAGGGCGACCTGCAAGGCATCGCCGATTTCTTCCAGAATCCGCTCATGCTCGCCAATGCCGGAGGCAGCGGCGTCGGCGACGCGACCAGCATCATCCAGGGCGGCGGGGAAGACCTGACGCGCAGTTCCGGGCAGGTGCGCGAGGGCGATACCGAAGCCCAGCGCCGTCGTCTTTCGATGCGGGAAAAACGCCTGGAATTCGAGCGCCGCGAGCGGCAGTCGCTGGAAAACCTCAAGCAGCGCATCGAAAAACTGATCGACGATTCGCCGCAGCTTCTCCAGTTCAAGAACCAGCTCCTGCTCGACATCACCACCGAAGGGCTGCGCATCCAGATCGTCGATGAACAGAATCGTCCCATGTTCGATTTGGCGAGCGACACGCTGAAACCCTACACCCGGGAAATCCTGCGCCAGATTGGCACGCTGCTGAACGAGGTGCCCAACCGCCTGAGCCTTGCCGGACATACCGATGCCGCCCAGTTCATGGGCGGCGCGCGCGGCTTTTCCAACTGGGAGCTTTCCGCCAACCGCGCCAACGCCTCGCGCCGGGAACTGGTGGCGGGCGGCATGGACGACAACCGCGTGCTGCGCGTCGAGGGTCTCGCCGCTTCGGTGCTGTTCGATCCCAATGATCCCCTGAATCCGGTGAATCGCCGCATCAGCATCATCGTGCTCAACAAGCGCACGGAAATGGGCATTCTGGAAAACGGCCCCGCCTACGAAGAACTGTACGAGGATGAGGAAACGGCATCCACCCAACCCACCCAGCCCGCGTCGTCCAACCCGCAATGAACATCAGAACTCCATGAGCGATCTCCCCGGCAAGCCCCCTTCCCTTTCCGAGCGTCTGGCGGAAATCCGCAAACTGGGCGCAGTGGCGCGCAATCCGGGCGAATCCATGCCCGTGCGGGAATTCGATTTCAAGGCGACGGATTTCGAGCGCGTCAAGAAACTCATCTATGCCCACGCGGGCATTTCCCTCTCGCCCACCAAGCAGGACATGGTTTACTCCCGTCTTGCGCGCCGCCTGCGCGCCAAGAGCATGAAGAGTTTCACGCAATACCTGGATTTCCTGGAAAAAAGCCGTGATCCCGGCGAGTGGGAGGCGTTCATCAATTCGCTGACCACCAATCTCACCTCCTTCTTCCGGGAACCGCACCACTTCCCCTTGCTGGCGGAGCACCTGCGCAAGGTCTCCGCCATCCGCAAATCGATCAGCATCTGGTGCTGCGCCGCTTCGACGGGAGAGGAACCCTACTCCATCGCCATGACCGTGGCGGACACCTTCGGCAGGAGCGCCCCCCGCGTGGAAGTGAGCATCCTGTGCTCCGATCTGGATACCAATGTGCTGACAACAGCGGAAAAAGGCATTTATACGCGGGACCGTGTCCTGCGGATTTCGCCGGAACAGTTGCAGCATTACTTCAGCAAGGAGGACGCAAATTCCTATGCCGTGCGCCCGGAGTTGAAGCGCATGATGCGTTTCAAGCGCATCAATCTCCTGGACCCGCGCTGGCCGGTGCAAGGGCCGCTTGACGTGATCTTCTGCCGCAACGTCATGATCTATTTCGACAAGCCGACCCAGTACAGGATTCTCGCCCGCTTCGCGCCGCTCCTCGCACCGGATGGCCTCCTGTTTGCCGGACACTCGGAGAATTTCCTGCATGCCATCGATCTGTTCCACTCGGAGGGGAAAACTGTGTACAGCCTCGTCCGCAGACGCGCCTGACGCAGGCGCGCCGACATCCCCGACATTCCGAAAGCCGATCCCATGAACGCGCGTGAAAAGATCCGGGTCCTGGTGGTCGACGATTCCCTCTTCATGCGTCGGCGTTTGATGGAGATGATCGGGGCCACGGAAGATCTCGAAGTGGTCGGCGCGGCCCCGGATGCCGACACGGCCTGGCGAATGCTCCACGATCTCGCGCCCGATGTGCTGACGCTGGATATCCAGATGCCCCGGACAACCGGGCTTGAGTTCCTGGAGCGCCTCATGCGTGAAAAACCCATGCGCGTGGTCATGGTTTCCGCGCTGACCCAGGAAGGATCAGAAGCGACTTTCCGGGCGCTGGAACTGGGCGCGATTGATTTCATCTCCAAGCCACATGCGGACCGCCTGCAGGAATACGCGCACGAACTGGCGGAAAAAATCCGCGCCGCCCGCCACGCGCGCCTGCCGCGCCCCTCTGCCCGATCCTTCGTCACGAAACCGGAAGTGCCGAGATCAACGCGGCTGTCGGCAAAACCTTCCCCGGCAAAGCGCCCCTCCCTCCCCGGCGCGGTTACAGCCACATCCGGTCGGGTGATTTTCCTGGGGGCTTCCACCGGCGGACCGGAGGCCATCAAGCATTTCCTCCTGGGCATCCCGGCAGAATGCCCTCCCATCCTCATCGTGCAGCACATGCCGGAAACCTTCACGCCTTCGTTTGCCACGCGCCTGAACAGTCTTTGCCAGCCGGAAATCCGGGAAGCGCAGGGCGACGAGATCGTCACGCCAGGGACCGTCTATATCGCGCCCGGCCACTCGCACCTGCGGGTGCGCCAGGAAAACGGCAAACTGTGGACAGAGCTTGCGCAAACCGAACCGGTAAACCGGCATCGTCCATCCGTGGATGTGCTCTTTGATTCCGCCGCCGCCCTGATGGGCTCCCGCGCTGTCGGTGTCCTCCTGACCGGCATGGGAAAGGATGGCGCACAAGGACTCCTGCGAATGCGCAAGGCGGGGGCGCGTACCTTCGGCCAAGACGAAGCAAGCTGCGTCGTCTACGGCATGCCCCGGGAAGCCTGGCAGATCGGCGCCGTTGAGGAAGCCGTCAGCATCACCCGCATGGCCGCCCGCGTCCTCTCCCTCTTCGGCATGGAAGCACTGCCCGGAGGCAAGTAAGGGACTATGAATCTGCCGGTCTCGCGCCAAACGCAAGGCGCGTTTGCCCCAACGCGGAGTGCGTTTGCCCCAACGCAAGGTGCGTTTGCCCCAACGCGAGGTGTGTTTGCCCAAACGCGGGACGGGTTTACCAGAACGCAGCGCATGTTCTCCTCCTTCGTCATTGCGAGGCGCACAGCGACGAAGCAATCCATCAGCCTTCATTTGTGGGATGCCCTTCCCGTCCGCGCCGCCGCCTGCTTCTCTCTCGCCCGCTTGGCGGGAGAGAGTGCCCCGGCAGGGGCGAGTGAGGGCGTACACCCTCCGGCGCAAAGCGCCGCATACTTTTCCTTGGGCGTTGTTTCCGCTGGAAGGTTGGGAAAAATTACCGTCGCTGCGCTCCGCATGGAACAGCCCCCTCACCCGGCGCTTCGCGCCACCCTCTCCCGCCAAGCGGGCGAGGGGAACGACCGCCCCCACTTTGCCGTCATTGCGAGGGCCGAAGGCCCGTGGCAATCCACACGCCGGTTCTTCGCGTGAGGCGTTCCAAGGATGGAAAGGGAGTATGGATTGCCGCGCTGCGCTCGCAATGACGACAAAGCGAGACGGACGGACGCCCACAATTGCGGGCCGAACGCTACAATGGCGGGCCGGAGGCCTACAGGAACAAACCCGATGCCCAAATCTTCGTCACAAGCGAGGGCAACACCCACGGTAAATCCACATCCTCTTTCCGCAGGGAAGAGGCCAGAGGAGAAACATGCGACGCTTTGCGCTGGAGAGTGGCCCCCCTCTCCCGCCTCGCGCCGGTTCGAGCAGGAAGGGAGAGATCAATGGAAATGAAAAGAGAACACAGGGCCGAGGCCGCGAAGAATCCGGGAACTCCGGCGGCAGTGTTGCTCCTGCTGGCGCGGGATGAAGACCGGTACGTGCGTGGGCATGTCGCGGAAAACCCGGCGGCTCCGGCGGAAGCCTTGCGCGCGCTGGCGCGAGACGCAGACACAACCGTGCGGCGTAATGTCGCGGCAAATCCGGCGGCGCCAGTGGAAGCCTTGCGCGCGCTGGCGCGGGATACAGACGAGATCGTGCGCGGGGATGTCGCGGCAAATCCGGCGACGCCGGTGGAAATCCTGCAGATTCTGACGCAGGATGCAGACGCAGATGTGCGCTGGGATGTTGCGGAAAATCCGGCGGTTTCGATGGAAATCCTGTGTGCGCTGGCGCAGGACGCAAGCGCACAGGTGCGCTCCAGTGTCGCGGCAAATCCGTCGGTTCCGGTGGAAATCTTGCATGTGCTGGCGCAAGACGAAAGCGTAGAGGTACGCTCCAGTGTCGCGGCAAATCCGGCGGCTTCGATGGAAATCCTGTATGCGCTGGCGCAGGATGCAAGCGCAGAAGTGCGCTCCAGTGTCGCGGCAAACCAGACGGAGGAAACCTTGCTTGCACTCATACAGCATGGAAGTACAAAGGTGTATGCACTGGGACAGAATAGAAATACAGCGGTGTATTGTACAGCACTGGGAAGTCCGGCGGCTCCGGTGAAATTCTTGCGCATGTGGGCGGAGCCATACACAGAGGTAGCCGTGCGTCGTGTTATCGCGGCAAATCCGCTGACTCCGGCAGACGCCTTGCACGTGCTGGCGTGGGATGGAGATAGCGCCGTGCGTTGCGCTGTCGCGGCAAATCCGTCGGTTCCGGTAGAAATCTTGCATGCGCTGGCGCGGGACCGAGAAGTAACCGTGTGTTGCGCTGTCGTGCGAAATCCGGCAGTTCCGATGGAAGTCCTGCGTGGTTTGGTGAGGTGGGGAAGCGAGGAAGTGTGCTGTGAAATTGCGAAAACCCCAACCTCCCCGGAGGAAATTCTGAATTTTCTGGCGTGGAGTAGCGAGGTAAAGATCGGGTGTCTTGTTGCGGAAAATCCGGTAACTCCGCTGAAAATCTTGCGTGAGCTGGCGCTGGATGATACAGAGGTGAGCGTGCGCAGGAGTGTCGCGACAAATCCGAACACTCCTGTAGAGGTGCTCCTGCTACTGGCAAAAGATAAATCCGCAGAGGTCCGCAGCCAAGTGGCAAAGCACCTTGCCACCCCGCATGATGTGCTGGCTGTGCTGGCAGAAGACCTGGACCCCAATGTACGAAAAACCGCCCTGCGCCGCCTCGGCAAAAAAGAAACCCCGTGAAAGAAGACAAGATCAAGGCAGAAGAGACGTCGGCGTTTCCTGACGCCCCTCTCTCCAGCCCTCCCCCCCAAGGGAAAGGAAGCGGTGTCCTGCGTCTGTGCGCGGCGGGGATGGTTTCGTTCCTGCTGCATGTCGCCTTGCTTGTGCCTTCGCTGGATTGGCTGTTTCCGGCTCCGGAACGTCCGCTGCCCGAGCCGTTCATCCTGAAGCTTACCCTGCGTCCCGCGCCACAGTTGCCGCCCCCCCCCCCGCCCGCGCCGCCGCCAGTTGCTCCTCCCATTGTCCCGCCTGCCGCGCCGCCGATCATTCTGCCGATCGTTCCGCCACAGGCATCGGCAACAGAAACAGCCCCGCCCGCGCAAAAAGATAGCCCGCCGCCGCCCGCCGAAGCGCCCGCGCCGCCTGCCGTGGCCGCGCCGCCCGCAGCGCCGCCGGAAGCGCCTTCCCCGGAGAAACCGGTATCCGAGCCGCAGGTCATCGAGGCGTATGAATCCGCCTTTCCGCCGCAAGGCGAGATGGTCTATACCGTCTATCGCGGCACTCAGGGTTTCGAGATCGGCTACGCCCGGCAGCAGTGGGAAATCCGCGATGGCCGCTACCGGTTTACCTCCCTCATGGAAACGACCGGGCTAGCCGCGCTTTTCCGTTCGGTGCGCGTGGAGACGGAAAGCGCAGGCTGGATCGACGGCGTCGGCTTTCATCCGGAAACCTACTGGAGCCGGAACAGCCGCAGCGGCGAGACGCGCGTTGCCTTCGACTGGACGGCCTGGCAAGTCCGGGTTGGCGAGCAGCCGCCGGAACCCCTGGTCGCAAGAAGCCAGGATTTGCTGAGCCTCAATTACCAGTTCGCCTACACGGTCTTCCCCACCGCCGCCTCCCTGCGCGCCCGCAGTACCTTCGACATCTGGGTCGCCACCGGGAAGAAATACGAACCCGTGCGCTTCGACATCCTGGGGCCGGAGGAGCTGGAATTGCCCGTGGGCGTTTTCCAGACCCTGCACCTCCAGTCCATGAGCGACACCCAGACCGAACTCTGGATCGCGCCCGACTATCTGATGCTGCCCATCAAGATCCGTTTTACCGACAAGGACGGCGACACCTACGAACAGGTGATCCGGGAATTCACCTTCACCCTGCCGGAAGGGGAAGAAGAAGCCGAAGCGCCGGCAAGCGCGCCGGAGGCCATGCCCCAGATGCCGCGTCTGCCGTTTCCCTGATCCTTTTCTTCGCGCTTTGCTCCGACATTTTCCATGATGAAAAAACCGATATCCCGCACTCCCTCTCCCGCGCCTGCGCTCTTCCTGCATGCCGTTGCCGCACTGGAACAGGTATTGGGCCTGGAATCCCCCGCCGACCGCGCGCTCTCGCGTTACTTCCGGGAACACCACGAGGCCGGGCACGCCGACCGGGGCTGGATCGCCGAACACGTCCATGCCGTGCTGCGCCACTTGGCAACGCTCTCCGCCCGCTGCCCGGAAAACGCAACGCCTCGGCAACTGCTCCTGGCCTTGCTGCTGCGCGAGGGCCGCAACCTGCGCGAACTCGCGCATCTCGTCCAAGGCGAGGAAGAGCGAGCTTGGCTTGCCCGCGTGAAAGGCTTTTCCGAAGCGCAGCTTTCCACCGCCACGCGCCTGGATTTGCCGGAATGGTTCTACACGCGCCTGCTGGCGCACTTTGGCGCGGAGGAAACGCAGGCGCTTGCCTGCGCCCTGAACCAGCCCGCGCCCCTCGACCTGCGCGTCAATCCGCTCAAGATAAAGCGCCCGGCGCTCATCGAGCGGCTCAACGCCGAAGGCATTGCGGCAACGGCGGGCCGTTTCTCGCCCCTGGCCGTCCGTCTCCGGGAAAAACCGGCGCTCGCCCATCATCCGCTCTTTCTGGATGGCTCCTTTGAAATCCAGGATGAGGGCAGCCAGCTTCTGGGCTTCCTTCTCGCGCCCCGGCGCGGGGAAATGGTGGCGGATTTCTGCGCCGGAGCGGGCGGCAAGACCCTGCTCTTGGGGGCGCTCATGCACAACACGGGCCGTATCTACGCCTTCGACGTTTCCGAAAAACGCCTGCGCAACCTGAAGCCGCGCCTTGCCCGTTCCGGGCTTTCCAACGTCCATCCCGAGCGGATCGACTCCGAACGCGACATCAGGATTCGCCGTCTGGCGGGCAAGCTGGACCGCGTGCTGGTCGACGCGCCCTGCTCGGGCCTGGGTACTCTGCGCCGCAACCCGGACCTGAAGTGGCGACGGCAGCCGGAGGATATCGCGGAACTCACGCAAAAACAGACCGCCATCCTGAATGCCGCGGCGAGCCTGCTGCGTCCCGGCGGCACGCTGGTCTATGCCACGTGCAGCCTTCTTCCCGAGGAAAACGAGGCCATCACAGCGCATTTTTGCGCCACGCATCCGGAATTCACCCTCCAGCCCATTGGCCCGACGCTGCAACAAACCTGCCCGGACCTCCCCATTGCAGAGGCCACCCTGCAACTCCTCCCCCACCACCACGACACCGACGCCTTCTATGCCGCAAGATTCGAGAGGAAAGGCTCGTGATCGGAAATCAGGAAAGAAGCCAGAAGAATCGTCGGCGAAAAAACATCCACCAGCTTGGGATTCTTGGTGAATACCGGATGGATTGGCTCCCCTTGATGCCCGCATGAATCAGGCATCGGCACACTGTCCCTGCGCTATAATTCGGCACATGATCTGTCGAGCGAACATGCCATGACGCGCAAAAAACTCCCCATCGGAATCCAGACCTTCCGTGAAGTCCGCGAGGACAATTGCTACTACGTCGACAAAACGGCCTTTGCCCTGCGCATGGTTCAGGAAGGCAAGACCTATTTCCTTTCCCGCCCGCGCCGCTTCGGGAAAAGCCTGTTCCTGGATACGCTGGCGGAATTGTTCGCGGGCAACGAGCCGCTGTTCCGGGGGCTGCATTGTCACGACAAGTGGGATTGGGGAACGAAATATCCGGTGATTCGTATCAGTTTTGGGGCGGGGATTACCAGTGTGCGAGATGTGGGGGTATTGATTCAGCGCACCCACGAAATTCTCAAGGGTAACGCAAAGCGCCTGGGGCTGACGCTGGAAGAAGGCAGCATTCCCGGCCAATTCTCGCAACTGATCCTGGAAGCGGAAGCCAAGTTTGGCCAGCGCGTCGTGGTGTTGGTGGACGAGTACGACAAGCCCATCCTGGATCACCTCACCCGCCCGGAACTTGCGCGCGCGATGCGTGACGAACTGCGGGATTTCTATGCGGTCATCAAGGACATGGACGCGCACATCAAATTCGCCTTTTTGACGGGTGTTTCCCGATTCAGCAAGGTCAATATCTTTTCTGGCCTCAACAATCTGAAGGACATTACCCTGAACGCAGCCTATTCCGACATTTGCGGCTATACCGACGCCGACGTGGATACCATATTCGCGCCAGAACTCGAAAATCTGGATCGGGAGGAAATCCGGCAGTGGTACAATGGCTACAAGTGGCGGGGCGAGGCGGTCTATAATCCTTTTGATTTGTTGCTGCTTTTTGATTGCCACGAATTCCGCCCCTTCTGGTTCGAGACCGGCACCCCGACTTTTTTGGTGGACATGCTTACGGAGCGCAAAGTCTATTTGCCCGCGCTTTTGAAGACGAAAAGCTCATCCGAACTGATTTCCGCTTTCGAGGTCGGGGATATTTCCACGGAAGCGCTGATGTTCCAGTCCGGTTACCTGACCATTGCCGGGGAAAAAATCCTGGGCGACAACATCATGTTTACGCTGGATTACCCCAACCGTGAAGTCCGGGGCGCCTTGACAGGCAATATCCTGATGCGTTGGGTGGGCAATCCGCAAAAGGCGACGCAGAGCAGCTTCGAGCTTTACGAAGCGCTGGAGATCAATGATTTTGAGCGCATCCGGGGGATTTTCTTTTCCCTCTACGCCAGTATTCCGCATGACTGGTTTCGCAAGAACAACATCGAGCAGTTCGAGGGGTATTACGCCAGCGTGTTCTACGCTTCCTTCGCCGCGCTGGGGCTGGAGATCATCCCGGAAGACGTGAGCAACAAGGGCAAGCTGGACATGGCGATCAAATTCAATGGGCAGGTGTATCTCTTTGAATTCAAGGTGTTGGCAAGGAAAGTGAAAGGCTCCCCCAACACAGCGCTGAAGCAGATCAAGGAGAAGGGATACACCGACAAATACCGCGCCTTGCGACAGCCCATCCATTTGATCGGCGTGGAGTTCAGCAAGAAGACGCGCAATGTGGCGGGGTTCGCGGTGGAAAGCGCGGACGAAGCCGATAACGCCAATCAAAAAACCGGCAACCGAAGTGTGGCAATCCACCGGCGTTTCTCTGTGTGATGCCCTTCCCGTCCGCGCCGCCGCCTGCCTTCCCTCGCCCGCTTGGCGGGAGAGGGTGGCCCGAAGGGTCGGGTGAGGGTGTCCTTCCATGCGGAGCGCAGCGACGCTTATTTCTCCCAGGCTTTCCGCAACGTGACCGCCCAAGGAAACATATGCGGCGCTTTGCGCCGGTCGCCCCTGCCGGGCTCTCTCCCGCCAAGCGGGCGAGAGAGAAGCGGTGGCGTGGATCTCGGCGTTTTCCTCATCGGAGGGCATGACAAGTTCCCGCCCTGCAAGGGTCTTACTCAGCGGTCAGTAATTTAGACGGTGTTATTGCTGTTGATGGTGTTATTGCTGTTGACGATGTTGTTGCTATTGTCGGTATTGTTGCTGTCGACAGCGTTCCGGCGTCTCCAGAACGCCGTTCCAATAAGCGCCGCGATTATGGTCCCGCCCGCGATGATAATTGCCGCAACAATTTCCTTTTCCATAAGTTACCTCTCCAGAATCTGTAAAACCCACCTCGCCAGGGAGCGCAACACGGCTCACTCCGTGCACTGCCGGGTGAGGCGGGGCAGGGCGGGGATTTTTTCTGCCGGGATGGGGCGGGAGAAAAAATAACCTTGCAGGAGATCACAGCCCAATTGTTCCAGGCGATTCTTCTGGATCTCGAATTCCACGCCTTCCGCTACGGTTTCCATCCCCATGGCGTGTGACATGAGGATGATGGCCTCGACCACGGAACGGTGCTCCGCCTCGTGCTCCAGTTGATCGACGAAACTCTTGTCGATCTTGACCACATCCACCGGGTAGCGGGAAAGGTAGGAAAGCGAGGAATAACCCGTGCCGAAATCGTCAATGGCAATGCGGATGCCGCGCTCGCGCAGGCGGGCAAAGATGCCGAAAATACGCTCCGGGTTGGAGATCAGCAGGGATTCGGTCAGCTCCAGTTCCAGGCAGTGGGAGGGCAGGCCGGTCGTCTCCAGCGTGTGGAAGACCATGTCCACGAATTCCGGATCATTCAGTTGCCGCACCGAGACATTGACCGCGACCCGCTGGATGGGCAATCCGGTGTGCTGCCAGGCATAGAGCTGTTCGCAGGCCGTTTGCAGGCACCATTTGCCCAGGTCGCTGATATAGCCCGAACTCTCCGCGAGCGGGATGAAATTGTTGGGCATGAGCAGACCCTTGTGCGGATGTTGCCAGCGCACCAAGGCTTCCACGCCGTAGATCGAACCATCGCGGGCGCTTACCTGCGGCTGGTAGAAAAGCAGCAGTTCCTCCTGCTCGATGGAGCGCCGCAGCGCCGTTTCCAGTTCCAGTTGTTCCAGGGAGTGGATGGTGTCCTCCTCCATGAAGAAACGGAAGGCGGAGCGCCCGGCATCCTTGGCCTTGTGCAGCGCCACGTCCGCGTTCTTCATCAGAAGCTCCGGCACGCTCCCGTCCGTCGGGAAGATGGCGATCCCGACGCTGGTCGAGGTGAAGACTTCCCGGTCGCCGAGATCAAAGGGCGATTCGAATTTTTGCAGGATGCGGCTCGCCAGCTGGGCAGCATCGGCGTGGGAAGAAATCTCGGGCAGCAAGAGGGCGAATTCGTCGCCGCCGATGCGGGCCAGCATATCGCCTTCTTTCAGGAGCGAGAGGAGACGCTCGCTGGCAATCTTGAGGAGCCTGTCGCCTGAGGCGTGTCCCAGGGAATCGTTGATGTGCTTGAAGCGATCCAGATCAAGAATCAGCACCGCCACCGGACGATGCGATTGCTGCACCTGCCGGATGACCTCTTGCAGGCGTTCGAGGAAACGCTTGCGGTTGGCAAGGCCGGTCAGTTGGTCGTTGTCGGTGAGCCGCCGGGCGTGCGCCTCGAATTTCTTGCGCTCGGAGAGATCGGTGAAGAGCGTGATGTAGTGCAGCGCCTTGCCTTCCTCGTCCCGCACCATGGACATGGAAATCCAGGCCGGGAAGGTTTCCTGGTTCTTCCTCCGGTAGATGACCTCGCCCATCCATTTGTTTTCCCGCTGCATGGTCTCCATGATTTCCTCGTACAGCGTGTTTCCCAGAAGGCGGTTCTGCTTCTTTCCCTTCGCTTCGGCCTCGGTGTAGCCGGTGATGGTGGTGAAGGCGGCGTTGACGGAACGGATCGTGCCTTCCGCATCCGTGATGGAAAGGGCTTCCGTGAGATTGTCGAACACCCGCGCGGAAAGCCGGAGGCGCGCCTCCGCCTCGTAGTGCTCGCTCAAATCCCGGAAGGAGGTCACATAGCCCGCCGGGAGTTGCGATTCGCCCACCGGCGGCAGCGGCCCGCCCAGGAAGCCCGCCGGGAACGAGGAGCCATCCGGACGCAGCAACCATTCCTCGCCTTCAAAGGCCCGGCTGCCCGCCAGCGCCTCCCGGAAGGAAGTGCCCCGGCGCTGCGCCTCCGGGACGAACAGGTCGGCAATGCTCTTGTGCATCAGTTCCGCCCGGGTCAATCCCAGGAGCGTCTCGGCGCGGCTGTTGATGAAATTGAAGCGGCCTTCGTCGTCGAAGCTCAGGATGCCCTCGCCCAAGTGATTCGCCACATTGTGCAAGAGGCTGTGGCTCTTGGCGATTTCCTCGTTTTTCTGGCGGATGCTGTGCGTCATCCAGATGACGGTCAGCACCATCAGGAGCGTGAAAATCGCCATCCATTGCCGGTAGAATTCTGCCTCCAGGCTCATCTGGTGGTGGCGCTTGACGTATTCGCCATAGGCCCGTTCCAGTTCCAAGGGGAAATTGCTGCGGGAGATGTTGCGCATCAACACCTGCACCGGCGGATGGTTGTTGATGATCTGCCGCCCGTGCCTGGCGAGAAGCTGCCCCTGGGAAGCCTGCGGGCCGCCATCCCGCGCGGCGAGTTCTTCCAGTTGACCGATGGCGGAGAGCACCGGGGCGATCTCCTGCGCCTGCTGCTCGTTGATGAAGATGAGCACGTTTTGCGTGATGGCGCGAAACAGCGGTTCATAGGTCGGGCGGCTGCGCTCGTTCTCCAGCCGGGTATCAATCTGCTCGGTCAGGCTGATGAAGTGATAGATGGAATTCACCAGGACGGAATTCTGGCGCTTGAAATCCTCGATGTCCTGCTGCTTCACGATCCACTCGCGGCTTGCGATGTCGAGCGCGTGACCGATCTCAAGCTTCCTGAAATCATCATGCAGGTCTTCCAGCAGGATTTCCACCTGCTGCGCCGCGGTGGAAACGTTGTCGTAATCGCGCAGTTGCCGGTAGCGCAGGCGCAGGATATCCAGGTTGATCCCCGTATCCAGCGTGAGCATTTGCCGCACCTTGAGTTCGACGCTGACCCGATCACCATCATTTACCCGGGAACTCAGCACGTAGAGGATGACCAGAATGCCGCCCAGAACGCAGAGCAGCATCCATTGCATGAGGGAAAGCGGAGAGAATCGGTTGCTCATTGCAGTTGTTCCCCATTGAGCGTGTACAAAAAGAGCACGATGGACTGGATATCTTCTGGCGGCAGTTCGACGCCCAACTGGAATTCGCCCATCCGGGAGACGGCTTCATGCAGCGAATTGACCGAGGCATCATGGAAATAGGGCGCGGTCGCCGCGATGTTGCGCAGGGAGGGCACCTTGAACACGTATTTGTCCTCCTCGCGGCTCGTGACGTTGAAACGCCCCAGATCCGCCGGATCCACCCGTGTGCGACCCTCGAAATAATCCTTCATGATGCCGAAACGCTGGTACATGTTCCCCCCGACATTCGCGCCCTGATGGCAGGCCACACAGCCATAACGCTTGAAAAGCTGGTAGCCCGCCAGTTCCTGGGGCGTGAGGGCGCGGTCGTCGCCCTTGAGCCAGCGATCCATGCGCGAGGGCGTGATGAGCGAGCGCTCGAATTCGGCAATGGCATCCTGAATGCTTTCCGCCGAAGGCGGGCCGCCATACAGCTTGATGAACTTGTTGCTGGTCTCCGGGTCGGCCGTCAGCTTGGCGATGACCTCCTGCCAGGACGAAGCCATTTCCACCGGATTGTGGATTGGTCCCGTGACCTGCTCTTCCAGCGTGGCCGCGCGACCATCCCAGAATTGCCGGAAATTCAGGGCAGCGTTATAGACCGTGGGCGAATTGATGGTGCCCAACTGGCCGCCGACCCCAACCGATTTCGGCAGGCGATCCGTGCCGCCCCGGGCAAGATCGTGGCAAAAGGCGCAACTGATGCTGTTGTCGCGGGACAGGCGCGGGTCGTGGAACAGGGCGCGTCCCAGTTCCACCTTGCCCGCGTCCAGATTTACATTCGGCTGGATGGGCAGGAGCGGCTCATCTGGACGCGCCAGGATGCGTTGCGTCATGGACGGCGTTCCGCGTTCCTTCGTTTCCGCCGTGGCCCGCGAAGCGTTCGGGAGCCAGATGACCGCGCCCACGACCGCCGCCATCAGGATGGCTCCGGCCAGGAGCGCCAAGGAGTGCGCACGCGCGAATTCCCGAGAGGTCATCGATTTTCTCCGATTCGAATGGAAAAAGGTTCAACGCGCAAGCTCGACCATGTAATCCACCGCGCCCTTGACTTCCTCGTCCGAGAAACGCACGGCGGTTCCCTTGGGAGGCATGGCGCCCTTGCCTTGCAGGGCGGAAGCATAGAGCGTCTCCACGCCCTGGGCGATGCGCGGCTCCCAGTCGCCCTTGTCGCCCTTCTTCGGCGCGCCCGTCACGCCGGTTTCATGGCAGGTCTTGCATACCTCCGCATAAACCGTGGCGCCATCCCTGGCGGCGGGCGGCGTTGCCTCGGCTGCCGCGGCGTCGGTCGCCTCCGCATCGGGAGTAGACGCGCCCTCCGCCGCTACGGGTTCTGCTGCGGGCGGAGGCGTTGCCGGGGCAGACCGGAAGATGGCGACGGGCCGGATGCGCTCGACGGCTTCAGGGTCTTCCTTCACGCTGTCTTTCCGGAAGAGGGAGAACGCGACAAGCAACACCAGCAAGGCCGCAATGGCGATGGCGATGAACAGGTGCGGCAGAAATGCGTTGTTTCGGGAGTGAGCCATGGATTTTCCTTATGGTTGTACAAGAACGGCTGTCATTATAGACGCTGAATTTTCCGGAATGGCGAAAAAATTACAATGTCAAGAAGAGAATCAAGCAAGCGCAAAGATTGGACGCAACAGGCAAGAACCAGTACAATGCGCACCTTCCCGCGCCCGTAGCTCAGCTGGATAGAGTACTGCCCTCCGAAGGCAGGGGTCGGACGTTCGAATCGTCTCGGGCGCGCCAATTGAAAGCCGCGTGGTTACTAGCATTCAAAGAAAATCAAGATTGGATCAATGGCCGGAATTGCTCTCTCGGTGTAATTTCCGGTGTAAAAAACGGCAAGGTCTATATGCCAGATACCGCTTTCGAGAGCTTGTCAGCGCTTCGGCCTGGCGGTCGATGAGCAGATGGGCGCAGGAACTCCTCCAGCAAACCCGTTTTGCCGCCGCCAATGAACTGGAAACCACCCTCACGCGCTATCTGGCAGCCTACAATCACGACTTTCAGTACCGTCTCCCCCTATCTGTCGCATCCTCTGTCACCTGACGCCCAGCAGGCTCATCAGTTCCTGTTGGGCGTTGCGGGGTTTGGCGCGGGTGGAGATTTTCCGGGTGTAGTGGCCTGTGGCGTCCATTTCCCAGGATTGCTGGTTGTCGGCCAGGTAGGCGTGCAAGCCTTCCTGCATGACACGCTTCTTGAGGCGCAGGTCAAGGATGGGAAAGGCCAGTTCGATGCGTCGGAAGAAATTGCGCTCCATCCAGTCGGCACTGGCGAGGTAGAGCTTTCCCTCGCCATCGGCATGGAAATAGGCGACGCGGTGATGTTCCAGGATCCGGCCAATCACCGAACGCACCCGGATATTCTCCGAAAGGCCGGGCACGCCGGGCCGCAGCGCGCAAGCGCCGCGCACGATGAGGTCGATTTTCACGCCCGCCGCCGAAGCCTCGTAGAGCGCGTGGATGGTGGCCGGTTCGAGCAGGGCGTTCATCTTGGCGATGATGCGGGCCTTCCTGCCAGCGCGCGCGTGGGCGACCTCGGCCTGGATGTGGGCGACGATGTTCTCGTGCAGGGTGAAGGGCGCCTGCCAGAGGTGCTTCAGGGCGCGGGCCTTGCCCAGGCCGGTGAGCTGCTTGAAGACTTCGGAGACATCCTGGCCGATGCCCTCGCTGGCGGTCAGGAGGCCGAAATCGGAGTAAAGACGGGCGGTGCGCGGGTGGTAGTTGCCGGTGCCCAGATGCGTGTAGCGCGTCAGTTCGCCATTTTCCCGGCGCACGATCAAGAGCGCCTTGGCATGCACCTTGTAGCCCACGACGCCATAAACCACATGTGCGCCAGCTTCTTCCAGGCGCGTGGCCCAACCGATGTTGGCCTCTTCGTCGAAACGCGCCATCAGTTCCATGACGACAGTGACTTCCTTGCCATTCTGGGCCGCGCGGATGAGCGAGTGCATGAGCACCGAATCCGCGCCGGTACGATAGATGGTCATCTTGATGGCCGCGACCTGCGGATCATTGGCCGCCTGTTGCAGCAGGGCAATGACCGGGGCGAAGGACTGGTAGGGATGGTGCAGGAGGATGTCGCCCATGCGAATAAGGGCGAAAAGATCCGGATGCTTGCCGATGTCGCCATCCAGATTTTTGGGCAAGCCCGGCGCGTAGGGGGAAAACTTGAGTTCCGGACGCTCCAGGCTGTCCGGCACCTGCATCAGGCGCACAAGATTGACCGGCCCCTGCACCCGATAGAGATCGGCTTCGCCCAACCCGAACTGGGAAAGGAGAAAGGCCGCCATGCCGGGTGAGCAGTTGTCGGCCACCTCCAGCCGCACGGCGCTGCCGAAATGCCGGTGCGGCAGCTCGCCCTGAAGTTTGATGCGCAGGTTGGTGCTTTCCTCCTCGTCGACGAACAGGTCGGAATTGCGCGTCACCCGGAACTGGTAGCAGCCAAGCGCCGTCATGCCCGCAAAGAGTTCCTCCACGAATTCATGCAGGATGGAAGAAAGGAACACGAAGCCACACGGGCATCCAGCCAGTTCCGGCGGCAAGGCGACCACGCGCGGCAGCATGCGCGGCGCCTGGACGATGGCCGCGCCGGAACTGCGCCCGAAGGCATCCTTCCCCTGGAGTTCCACGGCAAAATTGAGGCTCTTGTTGAACACCCGCGGGAATGGGTGCGAGGGATCCAGGCCAATGGGCGTCAAAACCGGCATCACTTCCCGCAGAAAATATCCCCGCACCCAGCCGCGCAGGGCATCATGCCATTCGGAACGACGGACGAAGCGAACACCCGCCGCAGCGAGCGCGGGCAGGAGTTCCTGATTCAGGATCTGGTATTGCTCCTCGACCAGCGCGTGGGCCGCGGCGCTCACCAACTGGAAAACCTCCTGCGCCGTCTTGCCGTCGGTGGTGCGCGTCTGGGCGTCGGCGCGAATCTGTTCCTTCAGGCCGCCGACGCGAATCTCGAAGAATTCGTCCATGTTGCTGGAGACAATGCACAGGAAGCGCAGGCGCTCAAGCAACGGCATCCGCTCATCCTGCGCCTGCGCCATGACCCGGCGATTGAAGGCGATGAGGCTCAGTTCCCGGTTCAGATAGTGTTCGGGGGGAAAGGCAAGGGTGTTCATGCGAAGCTCCCGGATCGGCAATATCTGCCGAAGATAGCAGTTTTCGCGGACGATTTGCAGGGGCATCCGCCTCGCCCCCCAAGGATGGAAGACAAAACGCCGCAAAACACAAAGGGAACAACAAAAAACCGGAGCCCGCGAAGTTTCCGGCCCGGAGGAGAACAGAAGGGAATGCTGGTAGACGCGATTGGATTCGAACCAACGACCCCCACCATGTCAAGGTGATGCTCTAACCAACTGAGCTACGCGTCTGAAGAAGGCGGCATTATACGGCGCAAACGGGACAAGTCAACTGTAGCGAGCTTCCTATCTGTCCACCTTTGTAGCGCGATAGTTGTCCGGTCGTCATAGTATCTCCCTGGGAATTCCAAGGAGGCTTGAGATGAAGCGGACGCTCGTGCAGGAAGAGGT
>JAISLJ010000014.1 GCA_031290955.1 Zoogloeaceae bacterium
CGGTCATGGATCGCGTCGTTGATTTCCCGCGTCAGGCGCGCCAGTTCCGCCTCCATCTCCGCCATCGTCGGCTTTCTGGGCTTTGCCTTTCGCGCGCCTTTCCTGGACTTTTCGACCGGCGTCTTGACAACCGGCGCGGCGGCCAAAGTGGAGGGAGCATCCTGCTCCCTCGGAACCGGCCCGGCCTCTGGAATTCCAGCAGGAACTTCCGCCGCCGCCGCGCTTATCGGCATTTCGGCGGATGCTGCCAAAGTGGGAGGAGCATCCTGCTCCCCCGGAACCGGCCCGGCTTCAGGAATTCCAGCGGGAACTTCCGCCGCCGCCGCGCTTATCGGCGTTTCGGCGGATGCTGCCAAAGTGGGGGGAGCATTCTGCTCCCCTGGAACCGGCCCGGCTTCAGGAATTCCAGCGGGAACTTCCGCCGCCATCGCAATTTCCGGCGTTTCGGCAGGCGGGCCCTCGGCCCAGGCACGCAGTGCTTTCAGCCACAACGCCACGGTTTCCGGCGCTTCCCTTGGAAGCGACGCAGCTTCTTGCACGCCAACAGGCGCGTCGTCCCCTGCTTCCTGAACGTCCGCGCCCGTAGTGACGCATCCGGCAAGCAGCAGCAGGGAAATGCCGGACGCCAGTCGGCAAAAGCGGTTCGCTGCGGTATTTTTCATGGCGTTTCTCACAGGGTTCACAGCAGGCGCACCCGCAGGACGACGACCAGTTCACGGCTCTTGTGCGACGAATCCTGCCCGCCGAAGGCATTGCCCAAGTGCGGGATGTCGGAGAGGCCGGGAATGCCGTCCTTGCCATAGGATTTATTCTGGTCGATCAAGCCGCCGATCATCACCATGTCGCCATCGCCCAGATTCAATGTGGTCGTCAGCCCCTTGTAGTGGATTGTCGGCAGGGTGACGATGCTGCCGTCGCTTACCCGGACATGTTGCAGGGATTCCGGCGCCACGTCGGTCTGCATCGGATGCACCAGAAGCTCGATGCGCCCGTTGTCGTGGATGAAGGGCACCACGCCCACCACCACGCCGGAGAACAGGGAATCGGTTTCCACCTCGGAAGTGGTGGTGGCCGCGCCGCCGCCCAGATTGGAAGTGGAGCCGCTGGATTTGGAGATGTAGCGGATATTGGCGCCAACGGAAAGCAGCGCGGGCGAACCGTTGCGCACACGGATGCTGGGATTCGACAACACACGCAAGGAGCCAAAGGAACTCAGGGCGCGAAGGGTTGCCGAAAAACGGTCATCGCCATAGTGCAACCCCAGCCCCGCCCCGTTGCTCGTGCCGACGGTCTGCGCCGGGATGGTGAGCGTGCGTTCCAGCAAATTGCCGCCGGGAAAGGGCGCAGGCGTTGCCGCTCCCATGATGGGCGCGGCGCCGTAGACACCCGCGAGATTGCGGCGCAGCACTGTCCAGTCCACACCGAACTGGTAATCGTCGTTCAGCTGCACGTCGATCAACTGGGCTTCCACCTGCACCTGGCGGCGCAGCATCTTGTTGTTGCGCTCGATCAGCCGGGCAATCGCCCGAATTTGCCGAGGGCGCGCCTTGACATAGAGCGAGCCGGTCACCCGGTTCAGGCTGTAGGCGGCGGCGGGCGCAAGTGGCGCTTCGGCGGCGGGCGCGGCAATGGAAGATGGTCGCTTCGCGGCTTCCTCGCGCCCTTCCCCCAGACCCAGGATCCGCTTGACGGTACTTTCCAGTTCATCATAGGGATCGATCTGCTTCGAGGAATTGCCGCGAATCGAAAAATCGGCGCGCAGCGTATCTTCATTGCTGCCGCCGCTGCCGCTGCTGCCGCTGGAAGAATTGCCGCCGAACACGTCGCCGCCAGAAGCCAGGTCAATGGCAACTCCGGTGCTCAGGAGTCCGGCGTTGAAGATGCGCTCCTCGAAAAAGTTGATGACCAGCGCGTTATTGCGCACCTCGCCATGCAGATCGAAAATTTCCAGGATGTGGCTGTAGACCTCGCGCACCGTCACGTTCCTGAGATGCAGGCTGGCGCGCATATTCTGCTGCAAGACCAGGGGATCAACCACGATATTGACGCCCGCCTGATCTTCCAGCGCCCACAAGAGCTTGTCGATGCCGACATCGCGCATGCTGATCGAGACCATTTTGCTTTCCAGCGGATTGAGCACCGGCTCGACCGGCGCCAGTTGTTCCGTGCTCGCCACACGGTTCAACTGTGCCATGAGATCGTCGTAATTCCGGGCGAGCTTGGCGGATTCCTCGCGGATGCTTTCCACCACCCCTGTGTCAGGAATGGGTTTCTCCGGTTCGAGCGCGTCAAAGCTGCGGTAGCCGGCGCACCCGCCCAACCACAGGGCGGTCAAGAGAATGAGCGCAAAGGCCCCCGATTTCCTCGGACGCGCTGAATCGACATTGAATACTTCCATTTTTTTCCTCTACGTGGTGAATGGCGTTAATTGATGTGCCGCGCAAGCCAGCCCGCCAAGGCGGCAGCCGACTCGGCGAGTACGAAATCGTCATAGTTCCAGGCGGCGGGCTGCCGGGGCGAGGCGAGGCAAAGGCCCGCCGCGTTGGCGCCGTCCAGCACATTACTGTCGCCATCGGCGTCCCGGTTGGGGACGATCAGCGCGAAGGCGGGATGCGCGGCGGCGGCGCAATCCGAAGCGCCGTCCGCGGCAAGGCCCGTGATGTGGATATGCGCTTCATCCAGCGGCATCGCCGGGATTTGCGCGAGCGCCGCCAGCGTGTCGCCGTAGCCCCGATAATCCGGATCGCCTTCGGCGTCGTCCGTGCGTTCTGCCAGTTGGGTCACGTCGTTCGGGGCGGCGGCGCGATAAACGCTGTAGCGCATCCGGTTGTGGGTGTTTTCGGTCAGCCCCAGGCTTGCGTAGGGCAAATGGCCGGATTCCGCCGTCCCGCCGCAGTCTTCATGACTGTCTGCGTTCGTGTCGGGACAGGGCAGGCGCTTGTTCGCCAGCAGGAAGGCGCGGATGGCCTCGCGCGCGTTTTCCGCTTCCGCCGCCGACTGCGCGCGCGTGTTTTTCTGGTCGACGCCGGAAAAGGCAAAGCTTGCCATGAGCGTGATCACGCCGAGCGCCGCCAGCACGATGGCGAGTTCGAGCAACTGAAAGCCGCGGATGGAAGAAGCGGACATTTCATTGCCCTGCCTGCCGTCGCACTGCGTTGTTCGCGTTCTCTGCCATGAAATCCATGCGCAGGGCGCGTTGTTCCTGCAAGATCGCCGCCTGCAAGCGCTGGATTTTCGCGTTGTCCCGCAGCGCCTGCGGCTTCCTGGCTTCCGCCTCCAGTTCCTGCGCCAGCTTCTGGATTCTGTCCGCCACCTTCAGGTTGTCGCGCAGCACCTGGATATCCATGCCTGCGATCCGGGTCGAGCCTTGTATCTCGGTCAGTTCCTGCAAGATGGGATCCAGTTCCATCGGCGTCGGCTTCCGGCCATTGGCGGTCAGTTCGCGCAACCGTTGTTGCAGCCGCCGCATGCGCGCGGCGCGCTGCGCGTCTGGACGCGGCGCCGCCGTTGCAGCGTTCGGCAAGTCGGGAACATATCCGGGCACACTCACCGCCGATCCGGGCACATCAAGCGGCGGCGGCGCGACGGCTTGTGTCACCCTTGTGACGGAGGGCGCGGCAGGCTGCTCCGCGCTTCTTTGCCCCTGCTTCCAGAGGAAGATCAGCCCCGCGCCCTGCACAAGCACGAACGCCAGAAGGACAATCATCAATATTTTCCAGTTCCTGTTCACGGCTGCCCTCCCCTTGCCGTGGTGAGGCGCAACTGCACACGCCTGCCTCCCGCATCAATGAAGTCGACAAAGGCGTCGCCAATCGCCACCACCCGCGCCCCGTTCTCCAGCACGTCGCCGACATGCACAATGCGCTCGCCGATCATGGCGCGCCGCAGGTCGGAAGTGACATAGGTCAACACCAGGCGATCCGGCGCGTTCGCCATATCCCCCTGTGCTGCCGCGCCACCGGATGGCAACGAGCCTGCCGATACCGACGAGGTTGCGGCCCCTGGCAGCCGGGCAGCGTCCTCGCGCCGGGTAATGGGCACGTTGTAGCCGCTCTCCATGGACACTCCGGCGCCTTCCGCGGAGAGTGGCGCAGCGGCATCCGCCAGTTCTGGAAACACATCCGCCAGCGGCACATAAGCTGCCGTTTTCCGCAGATCAAGCGTCTGGAGACGCGCCAGCACGGCCCTGGTCTTGGCAAGATCGCTCTCCAACTGCGTCCGCTGGGCAGATACGGGCAGCGGCGCACCGCCGAAGCGCACACCCGGCGCAACGGGCTGTTGCGACAGCAGCAGCGCGATACTCGCCAATAACAGAAACCCCGCCAGAAAAATCAGGCTCCCCAGATTCTTGTTCCTGTTCATCGACTCCCTCCCTTGTGCGACGCACCCGGCGTAAGACGGTAGGCAAAAAAACCGCTCACCGCCGTCGGCGCGGAAGAAGGCACGGCTTCCAGCATGAAATCCTGGCGGCGCAGGGCAATCAGGAAGGCGGCGAGCGCATCGTCACGACCGCCCTTTTGCTCAATCCAGCCTTCAAGCGTAATGGCCTCGCCCTTCATGCTTACCCGCAGGATGTGCACGCCATACGCCGTTGCCGCCGCGCGCAGATTCACCAGAAAAGCATAGGGGTCAATCGCGGCCTGGGCCTGGGCGATGGCGTCAATCAGGTCGCGGGTGATGGCGAAATCCTGCCCGTGCGCTTCCGGCGGCGCGGTTTGTTCCGCCGTCTGGCGCATCACGGCGCGGGAACGCTCGACTTCCTGGCCAAAGGAATGCGCCTGATAGAGCGCGACACAAGCCCACGCGAACAGCAAAACGGTGCACAGCGCCATGCAGGCGCCAAGGCGCGGCAACTGGCTTTCGGCAAACCAGGCGAATTTCGCCGACCAGGGATTGGCCGCCAGCCGTGCCGCCTGCAAGGGCCGCGACAGAATGGTCAGCGCGTCTGCCGCCTGACTCGACGCGCTACCCGGCGTTTGTGGCAGGCTTGCGTACCGCGCATTCACCAGGCCGCTTTGGGAGAGTCGCGCCTGCAAGGCGGTTTTCAATTCAGGCGACAAGGGGTCGCCGAAGGTGTGCCATTGCAGTTTCAGTTTCGCGCCATCCGCGCCATCCGCACCCGCTGGAAGGCGGCGCAAAAGCGCGCTGACCGCCTCCAGGAAATCCGCTTCGCGTGTAGACATTGCCATGACCGAGCAATAGCCCAGGATCCTCTGTTGCCGCGCCAGGAGCGAGATTTCCCGGTTGCAGTGAAAGACCACAGCGGTATTGTCGCCGGACAGGAGGCATGGCATCAGCCCCGCATAGGCAATCAGCAGACAGTGTTCGCGCCGGGATTGCGCCCAGGATTGCAGGCGCTGCCAGTTTTCCACTGGAACCGCCGTATAGAAGACCTGATGACTGCCCGCGCCGCGCGCCACGGCATGAATCAACACCCTGACCTCACCGTCAATCAGGCCGTCGTCCCGCAAACGCCGCGCGATGACGGCTTCGAGATAGTGCGCGTTGTCGCTGGCGGTGAAGACGCCGCTCACCGATTTGCCGAAGTCAGTGAGCACCAGCGCCGGTTCTTCCAGCGCCGGATACTTCGGCAAGGGGCGCAAGGCCCCGTTTTCGCAGCGTTCCCACTTCTCGTCGAGATGGAAGAGCAAGGCCGCGTTCATGGCGCGCTCTCGGTGCGAAAAACCAGCGTTCCGCGCGCGGAAAGCAGGAACGGCGCGCCGGAATGCGCGAAGGGATCGAAAATCCCGTCTTCGTTGCCGCGCACCGAAATTTCCAGGTGCTCGTAATCGAAAAACCGCTCCGGCGTGCGCGCGATGGAAAGCAGGAATTCGTTGGCTTCGTCGCGCAAAAAGGATTGCGAGCGGACATCAACCAGGCGCTTTGCCCAGCCATCCGCCGTGATGCCGCGCCGGGCGGCCTGTTGCAGCAATTGCCGGGCGCTGTCGTCCAGCGCCGCCCGGATTTCATTTTCGGCTTGCGACGCCTGAACATCGTTCAGCGCAAAACGCAGGGCAGCGGCTTCCACCCGGCTTTTTTCCAGTGACTGCCGCGCCAGGAAAAGAAAAGCGGTGGAGGCGCACAACATGAGCGACAGGACAATCGCAACAACAAAACGCCGCCGCCGTTTCGCCTGCCATGCTGCCTGCCATACGGTCGGCGCAGCTTTGGTTCTGGTATCTCTGGTGTCGTTCATCAAAAAACTCTGGCTGAAAATCTTGTGGAGGGAAACATCGTCATTGATCCAGTCATTGGTCCATGATCCATTGCGCCGTCAGCAAGACCACGCGATCTTCATCGCGGTTGCCGCCCAGCTCGTTTGCGGACTGGCGCGCGCCTTCCTCCTGACCATAGGTATTGTTGGCGCCCCATTCCATGCCTGGTCGCTGGCTGGACACTTCCCGCGTGTTGCTGCGCGCGTCCTGCTGGCGAAAGCGCCCTTCGAGCGCGTCGGCCTTGCCGTCGACCAGTTGATCCAGGTAGCGCGCCAGATCGGGCGTCAGCCCGCGCAGCACCATGACATTGCCCGCGCCGCTGATGGTGCCGGGTGGATTCCACTGGAAACAGATTTGCAGTTCGACGGCGTTGCCGTTGCTGTCGTTATAGACATAACGATCTTCCTGCCCCTCGCCGCGCCCGTGCGGCATGCGGATGCCGATTTTCTGCATCAGCTCGCGCAAGTCCTGCCGCGCCAGATTGCTGTCCCCCGCGCCGATGGAATTCTTCGGGTAGCCCTGCCCCTTGCAGATCTTGAGGCCGGTGTTGCCATAGTTTTCCGGCACACCGGCGACCGCGCCGGAAAGGTTGTCGCCGCCGATCCAGGCTTCCTTGCCATTGACCATGTAGGTCGGCGCGATCTGGTTGTCGCCCAGCACCACGCCCGCCCGCTGATAGTATTCGTCATAGCCGCGCTTCCACTCCATGACAAACTTGCTGGCGATCTTCTGGTACTCGGCGTTGCGCACCACATCCTTGCCCACGGTCAGCGCGCCAATGATGAGGCCGATCACCACCAGCACGAGCGCCATTTCGACCAAGGTAAACCCGCCTTCGGCCAGATGCTTTCCCGCTCGTTTCCATCCGGATGGACGCATGGTCCTTCTCCTCGATTTCATGGACTTACTGATTCATCTTGTAGATCGCCACAACCGTTTCGATCTGGTCTTCATCCAGGCGACGGCCCTGCGTCGTGCCACCCGTATCGCTGATGTTGTTGGCACTCGTGATGACCTGCGTGTTGTTCGCGCCCCATTCAACACCGGCTACGTTACTGCTCCCGCCAGTATTCGCAGTGCCATTTCTCTCCTGGCGGAACACTCCTTCAATCGCGTCGGGCTTGCCGTCGATCATCTGGTCGAGCGAGCGCGCCAGATCGGGCGTCAGGCCGGTGATCACCATCACGTTGCCGGCGCCTTCCTGGTATCCCGGCGGATTCCATTGGAAACACACCTGGAGTTCCTGCGGATTGCCGTTGCTGTCGAGATAGACGTAGCGGTCTTCCCGCCCTTC
>JAISLJ010000015.1 GCA_031290955.1 Zoogloeaceae bacterium
ACGGCCGCTTCCTGCGGCGCGCGGCGGAGTGATCCGGAGAAGGCGGCAACATCGCTCGGGGCCATCGCCCGCGCAACTGTCGCGGGCGGGGCAAAAGAATCGTTCGCCTTCGGGCAGTCATACCAAGTTGCAGCCCAACCATCGTGATACGAAAAAATGACTGAAATCTTGACACGTCAGACTGGAATATTGACTGCCTTTTGAGCACAACTGGGTATGAAACATTGCCCGCAAGAGGCGCGGCACCTGGCTATCCCTCCCTTCTCCCTCGGGGAAGTCGCCGAAGGCCGTGACTCTCCCTCCCTTTCTCTCCTCCGGGGAAAAGGGGCCGAAGGCGGATGAGGGGCGGCGGCACCGCTTGCCCAAACGCCTGTTGCCATGGAACCGCCTTTCCCGCCCTTCGGGCACCCTCCCGCAAGCGGGCGAAGGGAACGACAGTTCCAGGCTTGCGGGTGTCTGGCGGGAGAAGGAGAGGCCGGGGCGGCACGCGCGCCGCCCCGGTTTTTCAGGGCGCGATGGCTCTGGATTTGTCCCAGACGGTGACACCGCTGGCTTCCATGCCGTTGCCGAGATCGGACTGGAAGACGTAGCTGGCGCTCATGTCTTGCAGGTCCTTGGTTTGCTGCGCCTGGAACAGCGCGCCCCGGACGATCATGTTGCCTTGCGCGCTCTGATTGTCGTAAAAGATGCCGTCCGGCGTGACATTGCCCGCGGCGTTCAAGTTGTGAACCTGCCCTTGCGCGCCCAGGTCGATCCGGGTGCTGAAGGTGGACCGGCCGAAGTTGAAGTCGAGCCTGCCGTTACTGACGCTGGCTTCGATCTGGCCTTGCGGCCCGGTGATGTGCGCCTGGCTGTCCTGCAGGGAAAAGCCGACGCCGCCGCTGGCGGGCATGTGCAGGGTGTTGGCGTCGTTTTTGTTCCACAGCAGGACATAGGAACTGTTGGGAATGGTGATTATTCCATAGATCGTATTGTCGACATCGGACAGGTCGGGATCGGAAGATTCCGGATCGGAGGCGCCGGGAGCGCTGGCGCCGGGATCGGACGGGTTGAGATGGGAGATGTCCACCGTGGCCGGCAGGTCTTCGGAAATCTTCTGCCAGCGCCCCCAGATGATGGGCTGCAACTGGCTTTGCTTCAGGGGTTCCAGAGGCAGGTCCGGCTGATACGGGTCAAGGTCGATCGGAGCCTGCGCGTCCTTTTTCTGTTGCTGAGGGTCGGAGTCGGCCGCGCCGGCGGTCTGCTTGTCGCCTTTTGGCTGGGCGGGGTCAACTGGAGCGGCGGCCTGCTTGTCGTCTTTTTGCCGGGCGGGATCGGGGTCAACCGGAGCCGGATCGGCCTGGGCATCCTTTGCCGGCTGCCGCGGGTCAACCGCGACGGCCTTGTCGCCGTCTTTCCGGACGGCGGAAGAAGCGTGCGGTTCGTCGCGCCGGGGCGGCACCACGATGTCGGGCGAGAGGGTATTGTCCTCGAGGATCAGGGGAAGCGCCTGGCCTTTCTGCACCTGCAATACGTCCAGCGTGCCGGCGAAGAGTTCCAGACTGCCCGCGCCCTCGCACGGGCCGCTTCCTTGCGGCAGGCATTTGGCGTCAAAGCCGGAAACGATGACGCCGCCCGATACGACGGCAACCCTGGTTTCCTCGGTACTGGTATAGATGCTGAAATCGGTTCCCCGCACACCGATGGCCGCCACCGGCGTGTTGAAGCGGAAATTTTCCCGCGCCTTGCTCACCGCCTCGCCGGAAATGCTGCGCGCCACGCCCTGGCGCAGGGTGAACTTGAAGCGGCTTTGTTTCGGGTTCGCCAGATCGACCTGATAAGTCTCGACCACCGCCACGCTGCCCGGACGCAGGATCAGGAAACCGTTGTCGATGGTCTTCAGGTACAGATAACCGTCCGCCCCGGTCGAGAGTTCCGCTCCGGCCGGCACCGCGTCGCCCACCTTGAGGTCCTTGCCGGTGATCCTGGCCTCGCCGACGACCAGCACGATCCTGCCGACCTCCTCGGACTCGCCCGCCAGCGCAAACGGCCCCACCGTCAGCGCACCGGCCACGAGGGCGATCGTCCACCACATTTTGCCTGGTTGTTTCATCGTAAAACCAACTCCGCTAGAAATTCCGCTCTCATCCCTCGGAGACGACCTGGAGAGGCGGCGGGAAGCACCCCTTTGGTAATACCCGGCTCCCACGCCAGGATTCCGGCGACCGTTCCGGAAGAGGCAAGCCCCTTCCAGAACACCTTGTACCGGCAGACCTTTTCAGCCTGTCGCTGATTTCTGACTGACTTTCTCTTTCACGCTACAAAAGATATCCCAAAGTGTCAAGGCTGGCGCGAAATGTTTGCCTGCCATCCACGTCCGGCCTTGGCCGGAAACATGGTGTGGAGAAGTTTACACCGTTTTTGCACCGTTTCCGCGCCGGATTACCCCCGGAACGGAGGAAACCCCTCGTCCCGCGTATGCCCCGCCGTGGCGCATGACCCCTCGCCCGCAAGCGGGAGGGGCTTTCAGGTTTCAGGTTTCAGGTTTCAGGTTTCAGGGATCGGGTTTCAGGGATCGGGGGCGTTACCCTCACCTGCTTGTGGGGGAGGGGGCCTGATACCAAGTTGCCGCCAAACCATCGTGATACGAAAAAAATGACTGAAATCTTGATACGTCAGACTGGAATATTGACTACCTGTTGAGCGCAACCTGGTATCAGAAAGGGAAATCGGGCGCGCGACGCCCTGCTGATCTCCTGCGGCGGCCCGCATTCGGAATTCCTGGATGATCTTGCCCAAACATCTGGCAGGGACTTTGTGTTTTGCAAGCAAGGTCGGGGGCATCCCATTACACACGACGCCCATCACGAACCGCTCGAATGCCATTGGCGAACACAGCGATATCTCGCATACCGAGCCAGACGATCCGTGCGTCAGGCCCGCCATCGCTTTTGCGGCCCGGAAAGCCGCCGAGTCGGGCAATCAGGCGGATGGAGTCCAACGAGTAACAAATCCACGATCCCGGCCTCCCGGTCGGCCACGTCGACCTGGCGTACCCGTGGCAACGCCTGCGTTCGCCCGCCGTCCGACCATCGATGCCGAGGGAATCCATCAGTCATACATCGACGTTTTGTGAGGCATGGTAATCACGACGCCGTCGCAAACATTCCTTTTCCCGCCCCCGGTCTTCCTTTTCCACACTCCGTTCATTTTCCCACGTCCCGCCCCAGCTTGATTTCCAGCGCCTCCGCGCATTCCACGCTTTTCGTTTTCCGATGAAAACGCGGCATCGCGGCGACCATCGAATCGTGGCGATAAAACGCATCGTCCCGCGCAATCGGGAGACCGACCGGCGCATGGCTTTGCGCGGCCTTGTAGATCGCCATGATCAATTCGATCACGTTCCGCCCGTCCCGCGCCGTGATGAACAATTCATCCCGGCCATGAATCGCGTCGAGAAAATTCCGGATCTGCGCCGGATGCCCTTCCAGATCGAGCGCGGGAAGCCGTTCGTACTCGCGTTCGAGCCGCGATAGGCCCTCGCTGTCCGCTGCCGGGAATCCGTTCGGCAGCGCCAGGCTCGCCGCGGTTTTCCACGGCACGGACAAGCGGCCCTTTTCCGTCTGAAAAACGATCTCCTGTTCCTCATCGTGCGTCACCAGCGAAGCCGTCATCTGGGCCAGGAATCCCTTGTATTCCAGGATCGCCACGCCCACATCCTCGCACTCGGAATTGTCGTGCGCCACATTGGCGATGACGGCGGTGACGCGCTCGGGCATGCCGGCCATCCAGAGCAGGAGATCCAGATGATGAACCGCGTGATTCATCACGCACCCGCCGCTTTCGCTGTCCCAGGTGCCGCGCCAGCAGATGTCATAATAATTCGGTCCCCGCCACCACAGTGAATTGACGATCACATGTTTTGGCGGACCGCCGACGCCCGCCTTCAGCAGGCGCGCCACCTTGTGATACGGGGTCTTGTAGCGGTTCTGGGCGATGGGAGAAAGAAGCTTTCCGGACACTTTCGCCGCCTCGATCATTTGATCGCATTCGGCCAGGCTGGGCGCCATGGGCTTCTCGACCAGCACATGCTTTCCGGCCCGCAGCGCCTTGAGCACGGCTTCCGTATGCGCGGCGGGCGGCGTGCAGATGGATACCGCGCCGATGTCGTCGCGCGCGAGCGCCTCATCGATCCCTTCGTAGGCCGTCGCGGCGGACAGGCCCTTGCGCTCGATCAGGCGCCGCGCCTTGTCCAGATGCCGCGCGCAAACCGCCCGAATCCGGCATTGACTGGAAAAACGCAGAAACGCATCCGCGTGGACACCGGCTATCGCGCCCGCGCCGAGTATGGCGATCCCGGTCATCGTGCTTCCCTCCGTTCGTTTTCGTGATCCTGGCTTCACGCCGGATTCAGGCCCGGCGAACTTGGCAATATACGCCCGTTCGCCTTGCCCGGCATGGTTTTCGAGAGACTGCGCTGCGCCGCTGAACTGCGCGTGGCGAAAATGAAAGCCGGGGGAGGGGAGGACGTTCCCTCGCCCGCTCGCGGGTGAGGGCCAGCGGTTTCGTGACAATGAGCGTTCAGGCAAGCTGCCCCACCGCCGCTTTCGACATCTTCTCCCCGAGGGGAGAAGGGAAACAAAAGGGGATTCATACCAAGTTGCGGTCAAACCATCGTGATACGCCCAAAATGACTGGTACGCGAAGCCCAGGGCTCGCATGGCGGGCGGGACGCCCGCGCTCCACTCTCTCGCGCGAAAACCGGGGAGCGCGGGCGTCTCGCCCGCTTCGTGGGTCTTGACACGTCGGAATCGAGTATCAACGTCCTGTCGAGCACAACCTGGTATCGATGATCCGCGCGCTGTGTAGATCCCTATGCTTTCCCCCTCGGGGGGAAGATGCCGAAGGCGGATGAGGGGCG
>JAISLJ010000016.1 GCA_031290955.1 Zoogloeaceae bacterium
CCGAATCCGCCACGCCAAACGCCCGCGCCTCTTCAGATACGCCGTTGTGAGGTGATTCTGTGCGGTAATTCGCTGTACAGCGAATATGGCGGTTTTGCCGAATATTCGGGGATAGCGGCGCCCATCTTCACGCCTCGCTTTCGAGGGAATTTCCGCCACTTTCAACCGTGCCGCATGGGAGCTTATGTCGCGGATTCGAGACGAGGACGGCAGGAATTTGAAAATTGGGAATTTTTTTCTGGCGGATTGGGAAAGTGCTGTTACACTTGCGCACTTCTGTAATAAGAACCGTTACTATCTTTTTTCTTGGCAACCAATAAGGAGTCTCTCCCATGAAGTTGATTTCTTCTCTTCGTAACATGCCCTGTAAACGCGCGCAGGAGGCTCCTGTGGACGTTTATATTCGCGGGGCTTTTACCCCCCCCCCCCCCCGCTAAAAAGCCGCTGACGCTCCTTCTGGCGGCCTTCCTGGGCATTTTTGGGAGCGGGGTTTCCTATGCCCAAAACGCTCCCTCTCCATCCGCATCTCCTTCATCTGCTCCGACCAGCGAGGTCGTCTTGCCGGAAGAAAAGAAGAAAAACCGCCCTGCCCGCAGGGCAGCCCCTCAAGCATCACAGGACAGGAAAGATGCCCATCGCCGGGCCGATCCTTGCCTGCCATTCCTTTGGGCCAGTCTGGTGCACACTTGTGCCCGTGGAATCGACGGCGACCGTGACCGGCATGTCCGCGACCTCGAATTCGTAGATCGCTTCCATGCCCAAATCGGCGAAGGCGACGACGCGGGCGCTCCGGATGGCGCGGGAAACCAGGTAGGCAGCGCCGCCCACGGCCATCAGGTAGGCAGAACGATTGTCCCGGATGGCCTCAATGGCTTCCGGGCCGCGCTCGGATTTGCCGATCATGGCGATGAGGCCCGTTTTCTCCAGCATCATGCGCGTGAATTTGTCCATGCGCGTGGCCGTCGTCGGGCCAGCGGGGCCGACCACTTCGTCGCGCACCGGATCCACCGGGCCAACATAATAGATCACCCGGTTCCTGAAATCGACCGGCAGCGGCTCGCCGTTCGCCAGCATATCCTGGATGCGCTTGTGCGCGGCGTCGCGCCCGGTGAGCATCTTGCCGTTCAGGAGCAGGGCCTGGCCGGGCTGCCAGGCGGCGACCTCATCCGGCGTGAGGGTGTCGAGATTGACGCGGGTCGCCACCTTGGTGTTGGCGTGCCAGGTGACGTCCGGCCAGTCTTCGAGGCGCGGCGGATCAAGTTTTGCCGGGCCGCTGCCGTCGAGATGGAAATGCACGTGCCGGGTGGCGGCGCAATTGGGAATCATGGCGACAGGCTTCGAGGCCGCGTGTGTCGGGTAGTCGAGAATCTTGACATCGAGCAGCGTCGTGAGGCCGCCCAAGCCCTGCGCGCCAATGCCAAGCGCGTTGATCTTCGCCATGAGTTCAAGGCGCAGGGCCTCCGCGGTGGAGAGTGCCGCGCCAGAGTCGGCCTTTTCGCGCAGCAGGTGGATATCGACCGGGGCCATCAGGGCTTCCTTGGCGAGCAGCAGGGCCTTCTCCGGCGTGCCGCCGATGCCGATGCCGAGAATGCCCGGCGGACACCAGCCCGCGCCCATCGTCGGCACGGTCTTCAGCACCCAATCCACGATGGAATCGGAAGGGTTCAGCATCGCCATCTTGGTCTTGTTCTCCGAACCGCCGCCCTTGGCCGCGCAGATGACTTCCACCTGGTCGCCGGGGACGATCTCGTAATGCACGACGGCGGGCGTGTTGTCGCGGGTATTCACGCGCTTGCCCGCCGGATCGGCGAGCACGGAGGCGCGCAGTTTGTTGTCCGGGTTCAGGTAGGCGCGGCGCACACCCTCGTTTACCATTTCCTGCACGGAAAGCCTTGCCTCCCAGCGCACGTTCATGCCGACCTTGAGGAAGACCAGGGCAATGCCGGTATCCTGGCAGATGGGCCGGTGGCCTTCGGCGCACAGGCGGGAGTTGGCGAGAATCTGCGCGATGGCGTCCTTCGCGGCGGGCGCGGCTTCGCGCGCGTGGGCCTCGCCCAGCGCCCGCACGAAATCGAGCGGATGGTAATAGCTGATGAACTGGAAGGCATCGGCAATCGAGGCGATGAAATCGTCCTCACGAATCGTTGTCATGGTTTGTGGTCTCCGTTGTTGTATTTTGGCCCAGGGTCAGCGATGGCCCTTGGCAAGCGCGGCGGATTGGTGCATCAGCTTGTCGGTATAGGCCATTGCGATTGCCGAGACGAGAAAGACAATGTGGATGAGCACCTGCGCCTGGATGGTGTGCCAAGAGGTGTTGCTGGCGTTGATGAAGGTCTTCAGGAGGTGGATGGAAGAAATGCTGATGATGGCGGTGGAAAGCTTGATCTTGAGAACACCCGCGTTCACCTGCGAGAGCCATTCCGGCTGGTCGGGATGGTTTTCCAGATCCAGGCGGGAAACGAAGGTTTCATAGCCGCCGATGATGACCATGATGAGCAGATTGGCGATCATCACCACATCAATCAGGGCCAGCACCGCCAGCATGACCGTCGTATCGGAATGCAGCCCGGTACGGGCGACCAACTGGTAAAGCTCGTGGAAAAACTGATAGACATAGACGCCTTGGGCGATGATGAGACCAAGATAAAGCGGCGCTTGCAGCCAGCGGCTCCAGAAGATGGTCTTTTCAATGAGGGGTTCAAGATGTTTCATGGCAGAAAATGGCGAAGAAGAAGGAAGTGCGAAGTCTATCAGAAGACGCAGGAATGCACAGGAGTGAGATGCGAAAGCGCAGAGCGATCATGCGAAAGGGGTAAATGGATGGCTTCGCTGCGCTCGCAATGCTGGGATGGGCGCCTCCCCCTGCCGGAATATCCTCCCCTGACGGGGAGGAATAAACTTCCCGCCTTTTATTTTTCCTTCTAGGCGGGAGAAAACCAGGGTTTTACGCCATTGCCTCGTAGAGCGGCAAGGTCAGGAATTCCGGGTAATCGGGGGTAAGGGACATGTCGGCGAAGATTTTTGCCGCTTGCTCATAGGTGGCGGTCGCCTCGCCTTGGGCGGCAACGGTGGCCTTGACGCGCGCCAGTTCCTCGCCGATCATCGCGCGCGCCATGTCCGCCGTGATCTTGCGCCCATCATCAAGCACGCCCTTGGGCGAGACCACCCATTGCCAGACCTGCGAGCGCGAGATTTCCGCCGTGGCAGCGTCTTCCATCAGGTTGTGGATGGGCACACAGCCGTTGCCCGCCAGCCAGGACCCCAGATAGTGGATGCCCACATTGATGTTGTTGCGCAAGCCCGCTTCGGTGATGGGCTGTTCGGGACGAAAATCGAGCCAATCCTTGGGTCCGAAAACGCCGGAAACCTGCTTTTGCCATTGGTTGGGACGTTCGCCCAGCACCTTGACGAATTCTTCCTTGGCGATGTCGACCAATCCCGGATGCGCGACCCAGCCGCCATCGTAGCCGTCCGTGGCGTCACGGCGCTTGTCGTGCCGCACACCCGCCAGCGTCTTTTCATTGGCGACTGGATCCGCCTTGATCGGAATCAGGGCGCTCATGCCGCCGATGGCGGGCGCGCCGCGCTTGTGGCAAACCTGTACCAGCGCCAAGGAATAGCTGCGCATGAAAGGAACTTCCATGGTGATGGCGGCGCGGTTGGCGAGGCAGAAATCCCCGACCTTCCGGAATTTCTTGATGCAGGAAAAGATGTAATCCCAACGTCCGGCGTTCAGTCCTGCGGAATGCTCGCGCAATTCGTAGAGAATTTCTTCCATCTCGAAAGTGGCAAGAATGGTCTCGATCAGCACAGTGGCCTTGATCGTGCCACGCGGCAGACCGATGATTTCCTGTGCCATGAGAAAGATGTCGTTCCACAGCCGCGCCTCAAGATGGCTTTCCAGCTTGGGCAGGTAATAGAACGGTCCCGCGCCGCGCGCGATTTGTTCCCTGGCGTTGTGGAAGAAGACGAGGGCGAAATCGAAAATGCCGCCGGAGACGCGCGCGCCGTCGATGCGCACATGTTTTTCGTCCAGATGCCAGCCACGCGGACGAATTTGCAAGGTGGCGATTTTTTCGTTCAGGCGGTATTCCTTGCCCGCCGCGTTCGCAAACGCGAGTTCGCGGCGGATGGCCTTGTAGAGGTTGATCTGGCCTTCGATCAGGTTTTCCCACTTCGGGCTGTTGGAATCCTCGAAATCGGTCATGTAGGAATCCGCGCCGGAATTGAGCGCGTTGATGACCATCTTGGCTTCGACCGGGCCGGTGATTTCCACGCGGCGACACGCCAGCGCCGGAGGAAGCGGCGCGATCTTCCAGTCGCTCTCGCGGACATGCCGGGTTTCGGGCAGGAAATCGGGCATTTCGCCCGCGTCGATGCGGGCCTGGCGGGCGATCCGCGCTGCCAGCAATTCCTGGCGGCGCGGCTCAAAGGCGCGATGCAGTCGGGCAACGAATTCGAGCGCCTCGCGGCTCAGGATGGCATCGTAACCTGGATGAATGGGCGCGTCGATTTCGACGCCGGGAGGCAGCTTGAGACTCATGGAATTCTCCTTTGGGAAACGCATTGTGGAAGCGTGAAGAGGGCAGTGGCAGGGAGAACGCAGTGAAGGTTCCTCCCTGCCGGGCAAGGGCTTAGTGAAACTGTGCTTCTTCGGTTGAGCCTTCCAGCGCCTTCACGGAGGAAGTGCCGCCCTGGATTACGGTTGTCACATCGTCAAAATACCCCGCGCCCACTTCCTGCTGGTGGGAGACGAAGGTGTAGCCCGCATCGCGCGCGGAAAATTCCGGTTCCTGCACCATGTCGACGTAATGACGCATTCCTTCGCCACGCGCATAGGCATGCGCGAAACGGAAAGTGTTGAACCAGTTGATGTGGATGCCGGCCAGCGTGATGAACTGGTACTTGTAGCCCAATGCGGAAAGTTCATCCTGAAAGCGGGCAATGGTCTTGTCGTCCAGGTTTTTCTTCCAGTTGAAGGAGGGCGAACAGTTGTAGGCCAGCAGACGGCCCGGACAGACGGCTTGCACGGCCTTGGCGAATTCGCGGGCAAATCCCAGGTCGGGTGTTGCCGTCTCGCACCATACCAGATCGGCATAAGGCGCGTAGGCGACACCACGCGAGATCGCCTGTTCCAGGCCGTTCTTGACGCGATAAAAACCTTCCTGTGTGCGCTCGCCGACGAGGAAGGGACGGTCGTTTTCGTCACAGTCGGAGGTCAGGAGATTGGCGGCTTCGGCATCGGTGCGCGCCAGGATGAGCGTTGGCACGCCCATCACATCGGCGGCCAGCCGCGCCGCAGTCAGTTTCTCGACGGCCTCGCGGGTCGGCACCAGCACCTTGCCGCCCATGTGACCGCATTTTTTCACCGCCGCCAGTTGATCCTCGAAATGCACACCCGCCGCGCCCGCAGCAATCATGTTCTTCATGAGTTCAAAGGCGTTCAGCACACCACCGAACCCGGCCTCGGCATCAGCCACGATGGGCAGGAAGTAATCGACGAATTCCGCGTCGCCCGGATTGATGCCGCGTGCGCACTGGATTTCGTCGGCGCGTTTGAAGGTGTTGTTGATGCGACGCACCATGGCGGGCACGGAATCATAGGCGTAGAGCGACTGATCCGGGTACATGGTCTCGGAGGTGTTGCCGTCGGCGGCCACCTGCCAGCCGGAAAGATACACGGCTTCCAGCCCCGCCTTGGCCTGCTGCATGGCCTGCCCGGCGGTAATCGCGCCGAAGGCGTTGACATAGCCCTTCTTCGCGCCGCCCTTCAGTTTTTGCCACAGTTTTTCGGCGCCATTCCTGGCCAGCGTGTGCTCAATCTGCACCGAACCGCGCAGACGCACCACATCGGCGGCGCTGTAGTTGCGGCGGATGCCCTTCCAACGGGGGCTGGTCGCCCATTCCTGGGCCAGTGTTTCGATTTCGGTTTCGCGGGACATGATCTCTCCTTCAAGTCGTCCGGGTTGTGGGTACTTTGGATTACGGGACATCCACAGGAGGCGCGCATGCGCGGGCCGAGACTGCAAGATGCATCTTATGTCTTATACAAGACATTTTTTATTTTATATCTTTATATGGTCGCGCGCAAGCAAGGAGTCTGCGGAAGGTGTCGCCCCCGCAGGAACGCAACACATCATGATGTTAAACTGGGCAAATGATGCAATAAGAATCAAGACAAGCCCCCGGCACAAGGCCGGGGAACAACGGTCAGGTATATAATTGCACGACTACTGCTCACCGAATGGGATCGCAGCGTCACCACGCTGCTCTTGCCAAACGAGTATTGATTCACGGTTGTTGCAAGCATTTTTTTCCCACCTCTGGGGCATAACCGTCCCGCAAGGGAAAGGTCGTGCCCCGCTTTTTTTGGAGCACTACCATGACTGAAACCATCATCCACGACGCCCTCGTCCCCAATGAGGCCGAAACCATTTCCGAAACCGATCCGCGTTTCATCGCGCTCACCGATTTTGTGGCGGAATTCGGCGACGAACTGCTGGACGCCCTCAACACGGCCAATCCGCCGGTCTATGCCGGAATGCCCAGGGCGTACCGGCAGGCCGTGCTGGAAGGCTTCCGGCGCAGGCCGAGGTTGTCCATGCCGTCACTGAACTCCTCATCAACCAAGGGGAGCGCGCCGCGACCATCAACGCGGAGATGGGCACGGGCAAAACCTGCATGTCCATCGCAACCGCAGCAGTCCTGTACACCGAAGGCTACCGCCGTACCCTGGTCTTGTCGCCGCCGCATCTGGTCTACAAATGGCGGCGCGAAATCCTCGAAACCGTGCCAAGCGCCAAGGTCTGGGTGCTGAACGGCCCCGATACGCTGATGAAACTCCTGAAGCTGCGCGCGCAACTTGGCACGGTCACGACCGACGGCCCGGAATTCTTCATTCTGGGTCGGGTCAGGATGCGCATGGGCTTTCATTGGCGTCCGGCCTTCGCCCGACTTCGCAGGAAGACGGGGGAAACCGTCGGCGTCTGTCC
>JAISLJ010000017.1 GCA_031290955.1 Zoogloeaceae bacterium
TGTTCCAGGTCTTCGCCGCTCATGAAATGATGAGTCTTCAGGATGTCCGCAATGCGACCATTGAAGCGCTCGACCATGCCGTTGGTCTGCGGCGTGCGGGGACGGGTCAGGCGATGCTCGATCGCAAGCGCGGCGCACAGTTGATCGAACTCATGCTGGCCGCTGGCCTGTTTGTCACGGGAGAAGAGACGATCCGTGAATTCCTTGCCATTATCCGTCAGAAGCTTCTGGATGCGCACCGGGCAGGCCAGGGAGAGGTTTTTCGCGCAAAAAACAGCGGCCAGCGTGAAAATTGGATCGAATCGTCCGGGATGCGACACATAGTGATCGTCACTTCTCTTATTGTGCGCAGGACTTCAGTTCCAGGAAGAAAGAAACGCCGTCTGTTTCGTTGGCGACGTGGATTGTGCCGCCCATTTTCGCCATGTAGGTCTTGGCGACGAAGAGGCCCTGGCCGCGGCTGCCTTCGCGGCGGGTATCGGAAAAGCCGTATTCAAAGATTTTCTCGAAGCGGTCGGGCGCGATGGCCGGGCCTGCGTTGTGCACACGCACCCGGATGTGTCCGGGCGTTGCTGCGCTGTCGGTATCGAGCGTGATCGGGCTGCCGGGATGGCGGTGGCGGTCGGCGTTCTTGAGAAGGTGGCCGAGCACGTCTTCAAGCGAATACTCGTCGGCATGCACGGGCAGCGGCGTGCCACGCGAACGGTAGCGCACGTTGTCGACGCCAATGTGCGGCGCGTTGGCCGCGATGTTGGCGAGGAAATCGTCAAGGTCAAGCGTTGCCACGGCAAGGTGCGAGGATTGGAAGGCTTCGCTGGGACTCGCGCTGCCATACAGCACGCGGATGGCCTGCTGCATGCGGGCCAGGTAGCGATGGCTCGGGTCTTCCGGGCCGCCGTGCAGGGCGAGGAGCGATTGCAGGGGCGACATGATCTCGTGCCCGACGGCATGCCATTGTTCCTTTTCCTGGGCCACACGGATGCGCTCGCGGCTGGCATCCTCCCGCACCCGCGACAGCAGGCGGTCCAAGCAGTTGGCGAGGATGCCCAGTTCGTCGTTGCCCTTCAGGTCGGAAAAATCGAAGGACATGAATTCGTCCTGGGCGGCGGGCGCGGAGGAAAACTGGCGCGCCCGCCGGGTCAGCCGGGCGATGCGCCGCACAAGGCCAATCTCGATCACGAGCCAGGCGAGCACGATCATCGCCATCACCGCGCCCACGAACCAGAAAAGCCGCGTGGCCGTGGCGCTCAAGGTCTGGTTGACCACTCGCTCCGCCTCGCCGCGCAGAAAAATGCGGTAGTTGCCGGTTGGCGTCGTCACGATATCCTCCAGGTCTGCCGGGGCGGCTTCCGGCATCATGACCGGCAGGCGGCGGATCAGGCTCGTCAGGAAGGGGGAGACTGGCTCGTTGGCGTCGCCCTTGCCGCGAATCAGCACCAGATCGCGCTCCGCGTACTCGCGCCGGATGCGCAGGGTCTCGCCCGGTTGCAGGAGCATGCCCAAGTCGTGGAGGGAAAAGGGCCGCGCCGCGCCCAGGGCGGCGCTGTTGAACAGGGGCGCGGCCTCCGGGCCGGGCGGCAGCAAGGTGAGATCGACGCGGATCGATTCGAGATCAGGCGGCGGCCAGGGCATGCGCCGGTCGCGCAGCAGGTCGGCAATCAGTTCCTCGACCGGCAGGCGCAAGGAGAAGAAGGATTTGCGCTCGCAGGTCTCGATGGCCTGCCGCGCATCCAGGCAATCTGCCGCCTGCCAGACCCAGCCGCGAAAATCCCGGACAGGAAACTGGCCGGTATAGTCGCGCCCCTCCAGTTCCGTATAGCCGGTAAACCGCCCGCGCACGCCCTCGCTTGCGCCACGGCGCGGCGGCAGCGTCTCGAACGGCGCCAGCCAGCGATACTGGTTGCCGCGCAGATGCACCACCACGTGCATCCGGTGCGCCCCGTCCAGATGTTTGTCGCCAATCTCGTGCGGCACGAGCGGGCCGCTGGCAAAGGTGCCCGCCGCATAGATAAAACCGCCGATCCACGGATTGTTGCCGATGGCGACACACAGGCTGCCGTGCGGCCCGAAATGCACGAGGCAATCGGCCATTTCCACGGCGTGGCGCGCCTTGTTCTCGTCGTCGAAATCAATGGCCGAAAAGGGCAGCAGCACCGGGTGGAAGCCTTCGGCGGCCTCCGCGCCGCGTCGTGGATTCAGGAGCGCAAGTTGCCCGGAAGGATGGCGCAGGCGGGCGGCAATCTGCTCCTTCGTCTTTTCGAGGCCGCTCTGGTAATTCCGGTAGGCGCGCTGCTTCTCGCCCTGGAGCACGGCCACCGCCAGGGCCATCACCGCGCAGATGAGGAACAGGAAGGCCGTGCGAAACAGGATGCGCAGGCGAAAGGAAAAAAACCAGAGGAGGATCTTCTTCATCCGGAATGCTTCCGCCCATTCCAGCGAAAGCCGCGCATGGGAATGTTCTCGATGGCGTCGAAATCCGGGTCCAGCTCGCGGAAGGCTTCGCGCAGGGTGCTGATGTGCTTGCGGATGTTCTCGCGGTTGCGCCCGCTCTTTACCGCCGCGAAGAGGGTGTCGTAGGAAACCACCTCGCCTTGCCGCTCGTGGAGCACGGCAAGGATGCGCTGCGCGGTAAGCGGCACGTTGACCCGCTTGCCGCGCCAGAACGGCGCGCCCTGGTGCAGGGGATCAATGGAGAGTTCGTCATCGTCCGAAGCGGTTTTCTCCGCCGCCGCTTCGGCGATTCGTCGCCGGTTCCGGGCGGCGCGCAGCATTTCCAGGAAGGTGTCAATGAAATCGGCTTCCTCGAAGGTGGTCTTTTGCAGGTAATCCCAGGCATCCAGCGCCTTCATGATGCCGCGGTAGATCGCCGCCGGCATGGCGGAGACCACCAGCACCGGCGTGCCGCGCCCGGTCTTGTTGATGCTGTTGATGATGGCGACGCCAGCGTGACGGTCGCGCCCCAGTTCGATGTCGAGCACCACGAGGTCGTAATCCTCGCGGGCGATGGCGGCTTCCGCGTCGTCGCGGGCAAACCACGGCTCCACCACGATCCCCGGCGCGGCGGAAAGTGCCCAGGCGCACAACTGCCGACTCGTCGGCGCATCGTCCTCAATGATCGCTACCTTGTACATGGCATGGATTGTTCCCGGAAAGGAAGTTGAAGTATCGCACTTCCGGGAGGCGGGGGACAGAGGGAACAGATCAAGACAGATCAATCCTCCGGAGGTTTGTCGTCGTTCGCCTGTGGATGCCGTTCGCGGGACTGTTCGCGCCGTCGCGTGACAAGGAGGCTGGCGAGGGCGAGGAAGAAAAAGATGAGCGCGGCGGCGGCAAGCAGGAAGAAAAGATAGGCGTCCGCAACTTCGGCGCGCGACCAGCCCAATCCGGTACGGAACACGAGCCGGAAGAGGAGCGCGAGGACAAGGGCGAGGCAAAAGCCGCAGCAAAGGTAGAAAACTTGCTTTTTCATGGAGGCGGGAATGGCGCAGGGGAATCCGGGGAAGTAGATTGTGGAGATGTTTTGCCGTGCGGGTTTGCCGTGTGCGGCATCAAAGGTAGGCCCGGGCATGTTCGAGGACACGCGCTGGTTCCAGCTTTTGCAGGCAATCCGTGTGGCCGAGCGGACATGCGCGCCGAAAACAGGGGCTGCACGCGAGATCGAGGTGCAGAATCTCGGCCGTATCCGAAAGCGGCGGCGTGAAGTTCGGGCTGGAGGAGCCAAAGAGCGCGATGAGTGGTCGCGCAAGCGCCGCGGCAACGTGCATCAATCCCGAATCGTTGCAGACGACAAGCTGGGCAAGCGCGATCAGGTCAATGGCCTCCGCCATGTTCGTCTTGCCGCACAGGTTGCGGTAGAGATTGCTGTTCGCGGCAGCAGCAAAATCGCCGTCCGCAGAATTGCCGTCCGCAGGACCGTCCTTGCTGGAACCCACGAGCCAGACTGTAACGCCCATTCGCGTGAGTTCTCGCGCCAGACGCGCAAAATGGCGTTCCGGCCAACGCTTGGCGGGGCCGTATTCCGCGCCGGGGCAGAACACCACGAGCTTTTCCGGGCGGGGCAGGCCCAGTTTCAGAAGCGTTGCCGCCTGCTGCCCCGACGTGGAGACCAGCCGGGGCCGGGGCGCGGGGCGCGACAAAGGCGTGCCCGGCGTTTCCGCCAGTTGCGCGAAGCGATCCACCATCCGGGGGAGTGCGGCCTTGTCGAGCCGGTGACGGACATTCACCAGCCCGAAACGCGCCTCGCCCGTAAACCCCACGCGCTC
>JAISLJ010000018.1 GCA_031290955.1 Zoogloeaceae bacterium
GAGAACATTCCAGAAGACGATAGACCAAAAACTTCATCAACACTGACCGCACAAAATACTTGACTGCGAACACGGTTGCTCTCTCGCCCCTGCCGGGGCGTCCTGCGGACGGCAATACTCCCCCGCCAAGCGGGGGAGAGAGAAGCAGGCGGCGGCGCGGACGGGGAGGGCGTTCCGCAAATAACCGCCGGTGGATTGCCGCGTCGCTTTGCTCCTCGCAATGACGAGGGTTTGGATGCCTCGCGCTTCCTTTCCTGCAACAACGAAACAATCACCCATAACAACACCTCTACCTCTCACCAACACCCCAACCTCTCACCAACACCCCAACCTCTCACCATTGCGACCACCCCTACTTCGTCATTGCGAGGGGCATAGCCCCGTGGCAATCCACGCGCCTTTGATTGACGCAAGCCCCCTGAATGGTTCGTCGCAGAAGTCTATTACGGAAGGTCTGAACAAATCCTTTCCCTAAAAAACAAATCCAATAAAATCAACGGCCTGTGCCGCTGATCTGGGGCTTTTTCAGCGTTTCCTTGCCATACGGGATGCGGCACACGCCCTGTTTCCGGTTTTCAGTCCCCGGTTCTCCAGCTTCGCAGCGCGACAACGGTGTGACCGATGATTTCTCCTGTCCGCCAGCGTTGCAGGGCCTCTGCCGGGGAGATGGCGTGGGGCTGGAGTTGTTGCTCAATGGCAAGCGCCGCCGCGCCGGATTTTGCCGGGTCAAGGGAAGAGAAAATTGTGGACAATGGTTCGGCGCGATAAAAGTGGTAAGGGCCAAATCCTGCGGCTTCCTGTCGGGCATGGCCGCCAATCATCTCTTCAGGATCGGTCTGGATTTTCCAGCCGTAGGTAAGAATCTCCGAACGGTAGCCCGCCAGTCTTCCCATTTCCTGGAATACGGCAAGCGGAATCCGGCCGCCAATGAGTGAGAGCACAGAACCTCCCGGCTTGAGGAAATCTTTCGCCTTGCAAAGCGCAACATAATGGAGCGCCAGAAGATTGCGGCGCATGAGGGCGGGAATCTCTTCCTTCCTGGGCGGCAAATGCCCGGAACTTGCGCGCGCAATGGCAATGGTTTCGGCATTGTCAACCGGGACGTTGGGCAGGTTCTCGTAGATCAGGTCGTACTGTGGCGGCGGCGTGCCATCCGTGGGCGCGAGCGGCTCCAGAAGGTCGCCACACCCGGCGCGCAGGCGGATGCGTCCCGGCTCCAGAAGATTGTCGCGCACGTTCTGGCGGGCGGCCTCCACCACATCGACATGCACATCCGTCAGGCCAATCTCGCTTGCCGCCAGCGTCTCGATCGCGGCGAGCACATCCAGCCCCACCCCGGCGCCAATGCTGCAAAAGGCCTGCTGTTCCCCCTCCCGTTCCCGGATCAGCTTGAAAGCGGGCACGGCAATGGTGGCGACCCAATCGCCCAGAATCTCATCGACGCTGGGCAGGAAGGCGTGTTCGGCGACGTGGATTGCCAACGTCGGTTTCAGGCGTTCCGGGGCGCGAACAAGACCCAGGTAACGCGCGGCATCAATGTGCATGGCGGAAAAAACAAAAAGGGGAAAAACGGGAATTCAGGTCAACGCCTGGTCGAAATCGGCAATCAGGTCGGTAATATCCTCAATGCCGACAGAAACCCGAATCATGTCCGGCGGAATGCCCGCAGCCAGGAGTTCCTGCTCGTTCATCTGCGCGTGTGTGCTGGAAGCCGGATGCAATACACCCGTGCGCACATCGGCCACATGCACCACCAGCGCCGCAACCCGCAAACGCTTCACAAAACGGCGCACCGCATCCAGATTGCCCTTGATGCCGAAAGTCAGGATGCCGCTGCCGTTTTCATGACGGAAATAACGGGCAATGCGCTGCTTGCCCACGGGATTTACTCCGGGATAATTCACCCAGGCCACCTTGGGATGCTGCCCCAGGAAATGGGCAAGCCGCAGCGCATTTTCGCCATGCCGCGGCATTCTCAGGTGCAGGGTTTCCAGACCCAGATTGAACAGGAACGCATTCATGGGATTCAGGCAGCCGCCGAAATCCCGCAGGAACTGGGCGCGCGCCTTGATGAGAAAAGCTGTTTGCGGGAATTTTTCCGCATAGACCACGCCATTGTAAGTCGGGTCTGGTGTGGTGAAATCCGGAAACTTGCCGTTGGTCCAATCAAAATTGCCGCCATCAATGACCACGCCGCCAATGCTTGTGGCGTGCCCATCCACATATTTGGTCGCCGAATAGGTGACAATATTGGCCCCGAACTGGAACGGCTGGCAAAGCCATGCGGTGGCAAGGGAATTGTCGACCAAAAAGGGAATGCCGTGCGCCTTGGCAATGCCGGAGAGCTTTTCAAAATCGAGAACGGCAAGGCCAGGGTTGCCGATGGTTTCGCCCAGGATGAGGCGAGTCTGGGGACGCACGAGTTTCTCGATTTCGTCTGCCGGAGCCTCCGGATCAAAGAAACTCGCCGTTACGCCAAACTTGCCGAGCGTGGAATTCAAAAGCGTAAAAGTGCCGCCATAAAGCTGGGCGGCGGCAAGCACATGGTCGCCGGAGCGCACGAGATTGGCGATCGCCAGAAGATTCGCCGCCTGCCCGGAAGCCGTCGCCACCGCGGCCGTGCCGCCTTCCAGCAGGTTCATCCGCGCCTCGAACCCGGCCACCGTGGGATTGCTGGTGCGGCTGTACTTGTGACCGAACTCCTGCAAGGTCATGATGCGGTTGACGTGATCGATATCGTCGTATTTGTAGGTGGTGCTCTGGATGATCGGCAGGATGCGCGGCTCGCCGAAACCGGGCGCATAACCGCCCTGCACGCAACGGGTATCGAAGCCCCATCCCGCAGGATCGGCAAGCAGGGCGGGCGTGGCGGCTTCGGCGCTTTTGCGGGACGCTTTCTTGGGCATGGGGAAACCGAAAAAGGAAAAACGCGAAGGAGAATACGGCGAACCGGAAGGATTCGGAAGAATTATTTTTTCATTGCATAGATATTATAGTTATAAGAAGCCGCGCAGGGGCGGGTTTGAAACCCGCCTATGTTTCCCGAGAGCGGAAAAATGACCGGGCGCAAAACGTCCGCAGTGAAATATAATGCGCGCTTTGCAACAAACAGATGGCAAGTATGCGCATGGAGCTGCCGCGCAAAATACGTGTTCCAAGCTTAATGAGAAATTACTTTCTCGCGCATCGCCACCTGTTTCTCTGGCTCGGAATCCTTTCCTTGCTGCTCCTGACGCTGGCAACCCAGCGCAACCACAACACCGGCAGCGACCCGCGCGGGATACTGCTGGTCAGTCAAGTCCTCGTCCAGGAGGGCGCCGTCAAACTGGATAGCCTGGGAGAGCCGCTCCTGCAAGGCTACGGGTATGTCGTCTATCGGAAAAACGGACACTTCTATCACGTCTTCCCTCTCGGCAGCGCCTTGCTTGCCGCGCCCGCCGTGGCAATTGCCAACGCCGCCGGAATCGACATGCGCCAGCACGAGCACAGCATGCAGATGATCCTCGTTGCCTTCTGTGCAATCGGCATCATCCTGTTGCACTACCGCATGGCCCGTATTGATCTGGGACGTACCGAAAGCCTGGGGATGGCGGCGCTCGGCTGGTTCGGCACTTCCTACGCGAGTACGCTCGGCACTGCATTCTGGTCGCACGATCCGGCAGTCCTGTTTGCCAGTCTGGCTATCTACCTTGCGCTCAGGAAAAGAAGGTTCGCCGGTGAGGCCGCGCTGATCGGCGCTTGCCTGTTTTTGGCCTACCTTTGCCGACCAACCCTGGCCTTGCTGGCCCCGGCGCTGCTGCTCTTCCTTTTGTCAAAAAACTGGAAAATCGCCGCAGGCGCGGCTTTGGCTCTGGGCCTCCTGCTGGCGGCCTTCGTGCTCTGGAGTTTCCACGAGTTTGGTCAGCCCCTGCCGGACTACTATCTGCCCAAACGTCTGGAAGGCAGTCATTTCCCCACCGCGCTGTACGGCAACCTGTTCAGTCCCGCGCGCGGCTTGCTGGTCTACACGCCATTCCTGTTGCTGCCGATTCTGTTCTTGCCGCTCCTGCTCTGGAAGCAGAAGAAACACCTGCCGTTGCTGATTCTCACGCTGCTTTGGCCGCTGCTGCATTATCTGGCGGTTTCCCGCTTCCCCCATTGGTGGGGCGGCTATTCATATGGCCCCAGGCTGATGGTTGATGTCCTTCCGGGCCTCCTGCTGGGAATCTTTCCCTGTCTGGCGCTGCTGAAGAAGAGAAAGAAGATGCGAACGCCCATCCTCGCGTTCATGGTTGTGCTCGGCGCTTTCTCGATCTTCGTTCACACCTGCCAGGGACTGTACAACGTTTATACCGCGCAATGGAACGCAGCCCCGGACATCGACAAATATCCGGAATTCCTGTTCGATTGGCGCTTCCCGCAATTCCTCAACAGCAAACGCCGCCAGCGGGAACGGATGCGTCGCTTCTACCAGCAATCCTTGCCGCCCTGCAAGGCAAGGTGCGCAATCGCCTACGATGCGCCGCATGCGGGCTTCGATGGATTCTACGGGCTTGAAGACGGCATGCGCTGGAGCGAAGGCACGGCGGCACGCCTGAGCTTCAAGCTCGAAGACGCATCCAAACTATCCGGCCTTCTCTCTTTGCAAGCAGGGTTCCTCGATTACCAGCGCTTGACCATCTACCTGAACGGCACACTCGTCTTCAAGGGGGCCTATCATGGCGGAGAGCGCGATATCCGCATCCAGGCTCCGAATCTGCTGCGTACCGGCCTGAACCGTCTCGATTTCGCGTTACCGGATGCCCATGCGCCCGGCACGGCAGACCCGCGTATCCTCGGCATGGCATTTCGCCATCTCGCCATCGACTGACCCGCCGCTTCAGAGAAACCGGATGTTATCGACTTCCGGGCGAGGGGCGGAGAATCTGTTTTCCGCTTCGCCGTAGCCAAGCAGAAGGCAGCAGACGACGACATGTCCTTCGGGGAGCGCGAGTTTCCTTGAAAGCGCGTTCTTGCCGTCAATCGCCAGGGTCGGCGTGATGATGAAGCAGGAGCGCAGCCCTTGGTCGGTCGCGGCAATCGCAACCGTGCTTGCCGCCGTCGCGGCGCTGATCTGGTAGTAGCCGGTCGGTTCGGCGCTGAAAAGCGCCAGCGCCGGAGCGCCGTACAGTGGCTGGTAGCCTGCCAGCGCGGCGCGGGAGATCAAGAAATCGTTGCCGGAATTTTTCATCGCCACGAGGGTCGCGGCATTGATTTCCGCGAGCAGTTCGGCGTTTCGCACCACCGTCACGGTAAATTCGCCCGCGTTGGGCGCTTTGTTGGCGAAGGCGACAACAGTTTTTAACAGCTCGTCCCCAAGCGGTTTCTCGCTGTAGGCTCTCCAGCTTTTGCGCGCATGCAGCGCGTCCAAGGTTTCCATCGTTTTTCCTTTCTCGTCTCCCAGACGATTTGACCCGGATTCATTCGCGAACGGGTTGTGGGCGAAAAGCATAGCACGGATCGCATCACGCAACACGGCGCGTAATTTTTCGGCTCCGACTCCTGACATCTGATACCCTTGCGCTTTTCTTGTCGACCTCCCGATTTCCCTGCCATGCACACTTTTGTTCCTCCCCTTGAACAGGCCCAGCGCCTGCTGTTTTCCCCCTATGGCCTTGCCGAGCCCGACCTGGAGCGGGTCATCGGGGAGATCATGGGGCGGCATGTGGATTATGCCGACCTCTATTTCCAGTATTCCCGCTATGAATCCTGGAGCCTTGATGAGGGCATTGTCAAATCCGGAAGTTTCAATATCGACCAGGGCGTCGGTGTGCGTGCCGTCTCAGGCGAAAAGACCGCTTTCGCGTATTCTGACGATATCAGCCTCGCGGCCCTGCTGGACGCCGCCGCCAGTGTGCGCGCCATCGCCGCGCAGGGGCAGTCCGGAAGCCTGCCGCCGCTTGCCGCCCTGCCCGTTCCACCGGCGCTCTATGCGGATGCCGATCCGCTGGCTTCGCTCGCCGCGCCCGAAAAGGTGCGCCTTCTGGAGCGCCTTGAGGGATTTGCGCGCGCGGCGGATTCTCGGGTCACGCAGGTGATGGCCAACTTGGCCGGGGAGTGGGAAGTCGTCCTGATCGCCGCTTCCGATGGTCGGCTGGTGGCCGATGTGCGACCGCTGGTGCGGGTTTCGGTGAGCGTCATCATGGAGCAGGCGGGACGGCGCGAACAGGGTTCGGCGGGAGGCGGCGGCAGGCATGACTATTCCAGGTTCGATGATGATCGCCTGAAGGAATACGCGCAGGAGGCCGTGCGCCAAGCCGCTGTCAATCTGGAAGCGCGTCCGGCTCCGGCAGGCCAGATGACGGTCGTGCTCGGCCCCGGCTGGCCCGGCATCCTGCTGCATGAGGCCGTGGGGCATGGCCTTGAAGGCGATTTCAACCGCAAGGGAAGTTCCGCCTTTTCCGGTCGCATCGGCGAGCGCGTCGCCGCGCCCGGCGTCACCGTGGTCGATGACGGCACACTCCCCGGACGGCGCGGCTCGCTCACCATCGATGATGAAGGCAATCCCACCCAGTCCACCGTGCTGATCGAGGATGGCATTCTGAAAGGCTACATGCAGGATCAACTGAACGCCCGTCTGATGGGCGGGCGCAGCACCGGCAATGGTCGCCGTGAATCCTTCGCCTGCCTGCCGTTGCCGCGCATGACGAACACCTACATGCTTGCCGGGCAGGAAGCGCCGGAGGAAATCCTCCGTTCCGTGCGCAAGGGCATCTACGCCGCGAACTTTGGTGGCGGGCAGGTGGATATCACCAGCGGCAAGTTTGTTTTTTCCATGAGCGAAGCCTATTTGATTGAGGATGGCCGGATCACAACGCCGATCAAGGGCGCGACCCTGATCGGCAACGGCCCGGAGGCGCTCACCCGCATCTCCCGGATCGGCAACGACCAGAAGTTTGATCCCGGCGTCGGTTCCTGCGGCAAGGAAGGCCAAAGCATCCCCGTCGGCGTCGGCCAACCCACCCTGCGCCTGGACGGCATCACCGTCGGCGGAACACAAGCATAATCGTCCTGGCGGACGGTCTTGGCAGACGGCAATTGCCCTGCGGGCGGAATGCGACAAATACGGTTTGCGATCCGCTGGCGCAGCCAGGAAATGAAGTGTTCACCGGAAGGTTCCTGCGGGGAATTGGGGGATAGTGGCGTGTGTTCTGATTCAGCCGTATCCGGGATCGCTTGCGGAACGGCTTCAATGATTGCAACGGAATATATCATCCTGAACCACGGCCCGCATACCAAGCCACGCTCCAAGGCCGACAAGCCCAAAACTGTGTCGACACCACGGATTGATTGGAACGCAAAAGTACCCGATTGGAAGGTGGAAAAAACGCCCCAATGGATTCTGGAAACCTTTGAGCAGTTCAAGGAAAAACCCAAGACTTTGGGTGAACTGACCGGGTTGGTGTTTCCGATTCAGGAACAGAAGAAATGACTC
>JAISLJ010000019.1 GCA_031290955.1 Zoogloeaceae bacterium
CGGTTCGGCGGGGCATTCATGACCGAATGCTCAGAACTGTTTTGCCTTGATCCAGGCGCGGAGCGCGTTCCAGATCACCGCGAGAGGAAGCGTCATCTGCTCGGCCATGTCCGCCGCCATACGCAGCATGGCCGGTTTGTCCTGCGGGTCGATGTGTTCTTGCCGGACGGTTGTCGAACAGCGTCGCCACAATTCAGTGCTTTCTTCATCGGAGAGCGCCCGGTGGCGTCCCTTGCGTTTGGGCAGGCCGATGACTGTGCGTCGCAGCGCGACTTCCTGATGGGTCAGGCCGTAGGATTCGCCGAGGATGTCGGTGGTGGCGCCCAGTCGCAGGAGGCGGTCGATTTCGTCGATTTCACGATTCGTCTCCGAGACCCGCTGGAACAGGCAGCGCAGCGCGTCGCGGTTGATGGTGACGGAGCACCACGAGACCGTCGCGTTGGCGAGCATACTGGCCGTGGCGGGATGTTTCAGGGCTTCGAGATCGGCCTCGTCGAATCCCATCGCCTTGACGCGCTGGAGTTGTCCGTTGCGCAGGTTGTGCAGCGCCTGGGCGATAACGGCGTGGTTGAGCGGATTGGGTTCCGACACGGCGCGGCCTCAAGGTTCCGGCAGGTCGCTTGCGGCTTCGGCTTCAATGTCCCGCAAGCGACGGGCAAGACGCGCCAGGCGAAAGAGTTTTAATGTTCCCTCGTCGCCCAGACGCGGGATCAGGGATTCGTGGGTTCCAATGAGCAGGGGGCTGAGCCTGCGGTCAAGAATCCACTGGTCGATTTCGATGGAATCCCAGCCAACGGCGCGAATCCCCAGCACGATGGGCTTGGGAAATTTTCCCGCCTTGACCCGTTCATGGAGGCAGGCGCGTTTGAAACCGACTTTCACTTCAACTTCTGGGCGGTGCAGGATGTGGCGCTCCGGCACCGGAAAAAGATGTTGTTCGGGCATATCAATCTCCCTGAAAATGGGTGGGCCTTCATGACCCGGTTATTCAACAGGTATTTCCGCAAATTTGCAGCAAACAATAAGATATTGGCGTTTACCGTATTCTTGTGATGCGGCGAGGCTGGAGAAGATGATTGGTGCGGGAGCTTTTGCCAATATCCGGGAAAGTCGGGGCAGGGAAGATTTTGTCGTATCTGGCCGCGTCGCAGGGTGGGGGGTACAGTTCATGGAATGCCATGTTGTGGATACGGATTTCCGTCGTGGGTTCTTCCTCCCGGGCTGCGCACCAGAAGCAGCGCCAGTGGCGTACATGTATCTTCCCAAGGCTTTACCGATTTGGACTATACTGTGGTCTGTTCCTCGCGGGAACATGATGGATTCAAGTGGACGACAGGAATGCCGAATGGCATGATACACGCTTGCCAGCGAACAGGGAAAAGTCCATAATTGAGTCCATTCCCGATGCGGGAATACCGTAACCATCTTTTTAAATCAATGAGTTACGGCTTGGATACGTATTGCCGCGGGCCTCTGGCCCTCGCAATGACGAAGATTTGAAGGGTGACTGCACGTGTTGACCTTGTTGTTGCGGATGGTTTCAAAGGTAGGGGCGGCAGGAAGCCGCCCCCCACTTTGTCGTCATTGCAAGGAACAGAGTGCGAGGCATTCCAACCCTCGTCATTGCGAGGCGCAGAGCGACGCGGCAATCCACCCCCCCCCCCCCGCCCAGCCTGTGAAACGCTTCGTGCCAGAACCGGTGTGTGGATTGCCGCGGGCCTTCGGCCCTCGCAATGACGAAGTGGGGCGTGGTCGCAATGGTGAGAGGTTGGGGTGTTGGGGTGTTGCTATGGGTGATTGTTTCGCTGTTGCAGGAAAGGAAGCGCGAGGCGTCCAAATCCTCGTCATTGCGAGGCGCAGAGCAACGCGGCAATCCACCCCCCGTTCCGCGCCTGGGACACTTGCTTTTTCCTTCCGCGAAAAGGCCCCTTGCGGGCCGGAAGAGCAAATTCTTCGCAAAATTCGCAAACCACTGCGCTGATCTTCGCTTTCCTACGCCATTTCAGTGTTTCCCCGGCTTTTCCAAGTGTGTATATTGCGAAGCCTGCACAAACACGAGGAGGATAACGTCATGTTGGCATCCCTTGCGGAAACTGGTGTGGCCGAGCGGTACATGTTGCGCGACGCCTTGTCCGATTCCCTGCGCGAGCGTCTCTTTGCGCGGGAGTTCCTGCCCGGCGCGTTCCTGGATGAGGGCGCGTTGGCCCGGCAGTATGGCGTGGAGCGCCTGCCGTTGGCGGAGGCCCTGCGCCTGCTGGCCCGCGAACGCCTGTTGCTGGCGCGTGGCGCCCGGAACCGCCAGTATTGCGTTGCCGAATATCGCCGCAACGATCTCGAAGACATCCTGGATGTGCTCGGCCGCATCCGTTGCCGCATGCTGTTGCGGCACACGGGTTTTGACGCGAGGCAGGCGGATGTGGAGCGTCTGGAAGTCGTTGCCCCAAGCCGCTATTGGGGCATTGCCGGTTTTGTCGTCGCGCCGCCGTTCATCCTGGCGGCGCGCAGTCTGTATCGCCAGTTGCGTTTGGCTGTCGGCCCGGCGCTGACGGAAATCGAGAACCTGTGCGCCCGCGCCTGCGCGGAGGCCATGACGAAGGTAGTGGTATGCAGCGATGATTTCGGGAGCGAACGCTTCTGCGAGGAGAGCGCGCGTCTCTTCCGGGAACGCATCCTGGATGGCTTTGACGATGATCGCCCGGCCCGAAGGACGCGCCATCTTGCCACTGCCGCCATGCCTTGCCCCGTCCTCTGCTGACGACTTCCCGCGCACGGGATGCCCCGCTGGGAACGGCGCCGCCGCGCGTTTTCCCGCATTTCCCCTTTTCATCAACCCGAAACTGAAACTGGAAACATCATGCTCCGTACACATATCCTTGGCTTTCCCCGCATCGGCGCCCAGCGTGAACTCAAGTTCGCGCTGGAGCAACACTGGCGAGGCGAACGCTCTCTCAATGCGCTGGAAGAAACCGGGCGGACGCTGCGTGCCCGCCATTGGGCCGTGCAGCGCGATGCCGGTCTCGATTTCGTCACGGCGGGCGATTTCGCCTTTTACGATCATGTGGCGAACCACATCCAGCTTCTGGGCTGCGAGCCGTCGCGCTTCGGCTTTTCCGGCGAGGAACCCGCCTTGGCCCGCTATTTCATCATGGCGCGTGGCGTGGCGCGTGAAGATGGCGCAGCGCAGGGGCATCCGGCGCTGGAGATGACCAAGTGGTTCGACACCAATTACCACTATCTGGTGCCGGAATTCTCCGCCGAAACGCAATTTTCCCTGCACGGCGAACGTTTGCTCGCCGAGATTCAGGAAGCCCAGGCGCTGGGCCATCCGGTGAAAGCCGCGCTGATTGGCCCGCTCACCTTCCTCTGGCTCGGCAAGGAGAAGACGCCCGGATTCTCCCGCCTCGCACTCCTGGAAAAGCTCCTGCCAACCTATCGGCGACTTCTGGCGGAGATCCACGCGCTGGGCATCGAGTGGCTCCAGGTCGACGAACCCATCCTCGGCCTGGACTTGCCCACAGCATGGTCTGCCGCTTTCGAGCCGACCTACAACTTTCTCGCGGCAAGCGGCCCCCGCATCCTGCTCGCCAACTATTTCACGCCGCTGGGGGAAAACCTGAATCTCGCCTGCCGCCTGCCGGTGGCGGGCCTGCATGTGGATGCCGTGCGCGCGCCGGAGGAACTGGCGGCGCTTGCCGACTGGCTGCCCGCCCACAAGGTGCTCTCGCTCGGCCTCATTGACGGGCGCAACATCTGGCGCGCCGATCTGGAGGCACTCTTGCGTCTCCTGAAATCGCTCCCCCTCTCTTCCTCGCGGGAGCTTTGGCTTTCCATGTCCTGCTCGCTCCTGCACGTGCCCTTTACCGCTACGGCGGAAAGCGGGCTGGAGGCGGAATTGCGTTCCTGGCTCAGCTTCGCGCAGGAAAAACTCGAAGAACTGGAAGTCCTGAAGCGGGTGGCGAAGGGCGAGGAAGTGTGCACGGAAAACGCCCTGTTCGCGCTCTCCCGCAAGGTGCGGGAAGAGCGGCGCGCCAGTCGGCGCATTCATGATCCCGAAGTGCGGCGGCGTCTCGAAACCCTACCCTCCAGCATTGACCAACGGCAATCGCCCTTCCCGATTCGCCGCCGGGCGCAGGCGGAACGTTTCGCCCTGCCGCTCTTTCCCACCACGACCATCGGCTCCTTCCCGCAAACGATGGAAATTCGCGCCGCGCGGGCAGCCTGGCGGCGCGGCGAACTGTCGGAAGCGGATTACACCAAGATTCTGCATACGGAGATCGCCCAGGTCGTTTCCATTCAGGAGGAATTGGGGCTGGATGTGCTCGTGCATGGCGAGGCGGAGCGCAACGATATGGTCGAGTATTTCGGCGAGCAGCTTTCCGGCTTCGCCTTTACTACCCACGGCTGGGTGCAATCCTACGGTTCGCGCTGCGTGAAACCGCCCATCATCTATGGCGATGTTTCCCGCCCACGGGCGATAACTGTTGCCTGGTCGCGGTATGCGCAGAGCCGCACGCAAAAGCCGATGAAGGGAATGCTGACCGGCCCGGTCACGATCCTGCAATGGTCCTTCGTCCGCAACGACCAGCCCCGCGCCACGACCGCAGCACAGATCGCGCTGGCAATCCGGGACGAGGTGATCGATCTCGAACAGGCAGGCATCGGCATCATCCAGATCGATGAACCTGCCATCCGTGAGGGCCTGCCCCTGCGCCGGGACAAGCGGGCCGAATATCTCGCCTGGGCGACGCGCGCCTTCCGCATCGCCGCCTCCGGCGTGGCGGACGCAACGCAAATCCACACCCATATGTGCTACTCTGAATTCAACGACATCCTTCCTGAGATCGCCGCGATGGACGCGGATGTAATCACCATTGAGGCAAGCCGTTCCGGCATGGAATTGCTGAAGGTGTTTGGCGAATTCCACTATCCGAACGAAATCGGCCCCGGCATCTACGACATTCATTCGCCGCGTGTGCCTTCGACGGAGGAAATCGTGGATTTGCTCGAAAAGGCGCTTGCCGTAATCCCCGCCGCACAGTTATGGGTAAATCCCGACTGCGGCCTGAAAACCCGCGCCTGGCCAGAAACCCGGGCCGCGCTCGCCAACATGGTCGCCGCGGCGCGAATCCTGCGGGCAAAAAACGGACAGGAAGCCAATGTCGCATCCCGGACAATTCAATGCGCGCCATGCGCTTCTTCTTCCTGCCGCCCTTCCGCCGGAACGCGAAAAAACCGCTCGTAGCCTTGCGAGGCCGCGTTTTCCTTGACGCGCAAGAGTTCATTAATTGGCTTTTACGCCCAGTTCGTACTGCTTGCTGACGTAGGGATCGAACACTTCGCCTTCGTTGATATAGCTGGAACCCACGATGGTGCCCAACTCGAACTGCTCCATATAGGCGCCGTAGGCGGTGAGCCAGGGAATGGGCTTGTAGAGGAGGGAAACCGTGGGCGTCACCTTGGCTTCGTCATACTTGCTGCCTCTCGATCCATCCGCGTTGAAAGATTCCTGCCGCAACCGCGAGCGGCTTGCCCCCACCAGCAGCGACCATTGCTCATTGAAGCGGATGTCGTCGCCAATCTTGAACCCTTCACGGATGCCGGTATTTTGTTTGTAACGGCATCCGGTAATCCAGGGTTGCGGCAAATCCGGCCTTGAAATCTTGTAGTTATCGAAAGTGAGATTATCGACAATCAGAAATCTCGCGGAAGGATTGGTGGGTGTGGCAAGGCTGCGGTAGTCGGTCAGCGCGTAGCCAAATACGAGCGTATGCTTGACCGGGCCGGTATCCACCTTGGCGTCCAGATAGACGCTGCCCCCCTTGTTTTCATAATACGAAGGCCCGCCGTACAGCAAGAATTGGCGGATATTGTCGCGGGCAAAGAGATAACTGCGCGCGGCAAACCCTTCTTTTCTGTCGCTCTGGGAGACGTTTTTGACATAGTTGGCGCGCAGGGAAAAAATGTCGTTGATGCGCCAATCCAGCTTGCCGCCGTAGGTGTCGATCTCCTGATCGGAACCGGTGTAGCCCTGCGTATAGGTCTGGTCGGGATCGGGCACCCAGTTGTAACCGGTCGCGGCGCTGTTCCAATACGGCGGCGAGCCGTTTTGCCTGTAGATATGGCGGCGGGCATGAAGATTGAGGAGCAGATTGTCCGTTGGATTCCAGTCCAGCGCGAATGAATAAAGTTCGCGGTGCAGGGAATTGCCCTTGACCGCCGTTTCCCCATTCTGCCCCATCAGGTTGAGGCGGTAGCGAAAGCGTTTTTCCGCGTCAATGGGGCCACCCAGATCGGCATGCAAATAATATTGCTCGCCGCCATAATTCCCCACCGTGAGTTTGGCGAGTCGGTAGGCCGTCGGACTCTTGGTCACGTAATTGACAAGGCCGCCTATGGAATTGGAATCATGCAGGAAGGTGCCGGGGCCGCCGTGCACTTGTCGGCATCGCCTTGCGGGCAACAGGCTTGCGAAGAATCGGATTTCTCGCGAGCCTGTTGCGGATCGGGTCTTATTGCAGGAGCGTGAGCACATTCTGTGGCATGGCGTTGGCTTGCGCCAGCATGGCTGTGCCTGCCTGTTGCAGAATCTGCGCCCGGGCCAGTTTGGCGGTTTCGGAGGCGTAATCGGCATCCATGATCCGGCTGCGGGAGGCTTCCGTGTTTTCCTGCGCGGCGGAAAGCTGCGTGAGAATGCTCTCGAAACGCGCCTGGATCGCCCCCAGGTCAGCGCGGGCACGGTTGGTGAGATTCAGGAGCGCATCCACGGTGTCAATGGCGTCGTGGGCGTTTGACATGGTCAGGATGTTCGTTGCGGTCACGCCCGCGCTTCCGTCGTAGATCATCGCGGTGCTTCGCCCATAATCGCCAGTGAAATCGCCCTTGGTCAATTCGCCCGCCGCATAGATGCTGCCGCCCGCGATATCGAGGAATTCGCCATTCAGTTGATCCGTCGCGGTCACCAGAGCTTTGGCGAAGTCGGCAATCGTGACGCCGATCTGCGATTCGCCGCCGGTGGTCGCGCCGATCTGGAAGAAGGCCCGCCAGCCCGCGCCGTTGCCAACTGCATCGCCCGTATTGCTGGTCAGCAGTTTCTGGCCGTTAAAACTGGTGGCCTGCACGGCGCGGGAGATTTCCGTCGCCAGTTGCTGGAATTCCGCGTTCAGCGCGGCGCGATTGACCGAATCGTATTGGCCGGAGGCCGCCTGCACCGCCAGTTCGCGCATGCGTTGCAAGTGGCCGCCGATGGCGGTCAGGCCTGCTTCCGCCGTTTGCCCGGCGGAGATGCCGTCGTTGGCGTTCCTCATCGCCACGGTCATGCCGCGGGATTGGGCGTTCATGTTTTCGGCAATCGCCATCCCGGCGGCGTCATCGCGGGCGTTGTTGACCCGCAGGCCGGATGAGAGCCGTTGCAGCGCCTGGGTGAGTGCGCCTTGGGAGGTGTTCAGATTCCGCTGCGCATTGAGCGAGGGAATGTTGGTGTTGATGATCTGAGGCATTTTGGACGATTCCTCCTGAAAAAATGGGCGGATGCCGTGAATGAAATCTGGGCGTTTCAAAGCATTGACCGTGCCAAGCGCGCGCAACGCGAGTACAGAGGGGAAAAATCGTATACACTCCCTTGTCTTTTTCGTGGACGGAAACACGCATGGCCGAAACACTGAAACGCAAGATCGCCCAGGGCGAAAAGGCGCTTGCCCAAGGGGATTACAGGAAAGCGGGGGCGCGCTTCGAGGAGGCGGTCGGGATCGACGAGCGCGCCCATGCCGCGTGGTTTGGCCTGGGCAATGTGGCGCTGGGCATCGGGCAGCAGGACACGGCGCTGGAATTCCTGAAACGCGCGGTGGAATTGCAGCCGAAAAGCGCGCCCTACCAGCAACGGCTCGGCGAACTGTATGGCCGAATGGGCGAAATCAAGGCAGGCATCCGCCACCTTGGGGAAGCCCGCCGCTTGCAGCCACGGGATATCGGCATTCTGTGCAGCCTGAGCGGGGCCTATGCCAACATCGCCAACTGGAGCAAGGTGCGGGAGATTCTGCAAGAAGTGGTCGGCTTGCCGCAGCCCAGGGCCGGGCATTATTGCCTTCTGGGCATGGCGCATCAGGAACTGGGCGAACTGGACGAGGCGCTTGCCGCCTTCCGGAAAGCGAGCCTTCTGGAGCCGCGCTATCCCGATGCCTGGCTCTCCCTGGGGCATCTCCACCTGCAACGCATGCAGCTGGAGGAAGCGGCCCAGTGTCTCGAAAAGCTCTTTCATCTCGCGCCCGATCTGGCCACCACCCTGAACCTTGCCGGAGATGTGGCGCTGGCCCGCGCGGATTACCGGGAAGCGGCAAATTTTTTCCGGGAAGGCATCGGCAGGGCGGCAGATTCTGCCACGATGCATGCCAAACTGGGCATTGCCCTCGTGCTGAGCGGTGACGCAATCGAAGCCATCGACATCATGGAGCAGGCTTTTGCGATGGGCGTCGCCGAAGGCTGGATTCTGGAGAAGCTGGGCCTCCTGTTCATGACGAGCGGCAAGCTGGAGACGGCGCGTGAAAACCTGGAGATGGCGGTGGCGCGTCAGCCGCACAATCTCAATGCCTGGAATCTGCTGATTGTGGTGTATGGCAAGCTGGGCGAGAACGAGAAGGCGAAGCAGGCGGCGGAAACCGTGCTGGAGCAGGACCCGCGCCACACCAACGCCCTCATCAACCTGGCGACGTGGAATTCCACGCATGCGCGCAACGACCGCGCGCTGGAACTCCTGCAAAAGGCGCTGGAGATTGAGCCGGAACGCGCCCTCATCTACGCCAATATGTTGTGGGTGATGGTGCAATCCAGCGAGCTCAGCGCGGCGGACCTGCTGCGCGTCGCCCGCGCCTTCAACCAGAACCTGTGCGTTGCCCTGCGGCGCAAGGACGATTTCCACGACCGCGACCGCGATCCCGAACGCAGGCTGCGCATCGGCTGGGTGAGTTCCGACCTGAACCGGCATCCGGTCGCCCTTTTCGTGCTGCCCTTCCTGCCCTACTTCGACCGCTCGCGTGTGGAAATCACCACCTATTTCAATTCCCCGCGGCAAGATACCCTGACGCACAAGATTCACTTCTGTTCGGACCGCTGGCGCGATGTGCTTGCCCTGGGGGACGAGGCGCTGGCCGACCTGATCCGCGCCGACGAAATCGACATCCTTGTCGACCTGAACGGCAACACCGAAGGCAACCGCCTGATGGCGCTGGCCCGGAAGCCCGCGCCCATCCTCGTGACCTGGCTGGGCTTTCCGGGGACGAGCGGCATGTCGGTGATGGATTACATCTTCGTTCCGCCCGACCCGCTGCTGGAACAAGGCGAGTGGTGCGCCGAGACGCCCTGGCCCTTGCCCGATTGCTATGGTGTGCGCACCGGAATTCCGGATGTGCCCATCCAGCCGGGGCTGCCGTCGGAGCGTCTGGCGCGGCCCTTCACCTTTGCCTGCCTCAACAATTTCCGCAAGGTGAGCCGCCGGGCCATTGAACTCTGGAGCCGCATCCTCCTGCGCGTGCCGGAGGCGCGCCTGATCCTGGTTGCCATCGGCGGCAAGGACGACACTCTGGTGCACGATATCGAGCAACGCTTCGAGGCGCACGGCATCGACCCGGCGCGTCTGGATATCCGCGGCTACCTTCCGGTCATGGAGTACCTCGATTGCTACAACGAGGCCGATCTTTGCCTCGATCCCTTCCCGTTCAACGGCGGCACAACGGGCTACGATACCATCTGGATGGGTGTGCCCTTCGTCACCCTGCCGGGGGATATGTTGGTTTCGCGCATGGGCAAGGCCATTCTGGAGAACGTGGGCCTGCATGAACTCGTGGCCGCAAGCGAGGAAGACTACGTGGACATCGCCGTGCGCCTGTTCCATGACCGGGCGCATCTCAAGACCTTGCGCGAGAACCTGCGGACGCGCATGCAGGAAAGCCCGCTGATGGACGCCCCGCGCATGGCGCGCAGTCTGGAAGCGGCGTTTCGCGGCATGTGGCGGCACTTTCTTGGGGAAGCGTCCACGGAAGCGCCCGCGGGAGAGCCGCATGCGCAATGACGCGCCGCCGGAATTCCCCAGCCTCCCTCGCCGCCTCGCGTCGATGTGCTATGAATTGTTGCTCCTCTTCGCCGTGCTGATGGGCGGCTTCCTCCTCCCGCATGTGCTTTTGGGCATGCTGCTTGGCGTCAGCGTTTCCGGACGGATTCTCGTCGTGCATCTCGTGCTCCTGCTCATGGCCTATTACGTCTGGTTCTGGACGCACGGCGGCCAGACGGTGGCGCTCAAGACCTGGAAGATGAAGATCGTCGACCGCTCCGGCGCGCCGCCGCGTCTCCTGCAAGCGATCTTCCGCTACCTGCTGGCCTGGCCCAGCCTGCTGTGCTGCGGCGCGGGCATCCTCTGGGCGCTCTTCGACCAGGAACGGCAATTCCTGCACGACCGCATTGCCGATACACGCATCGTGTTCCAGAGGACAGAGAACGGCGGATAGATGTCGCATCCCGGACGATTCGATTCAATTTTCACGCTGGCCGCTGTTTTTTGCGCGTGAGGTGTTGCGGGAAGTGGTAGATTCGCTCAAGACAAGGAAAGGAGACGAAGATGAAACTTCGTCTGCATAAGAATGCCCGGACAACGCCTGCGGTGCGCGCAGAGATTGCCGCGAGCACAGAAGGAGTGAGCGCCCTGGCGCGACGGTATGGCGTCGGGCGCGTCACGGTGCGGAAATGGAAGCATCGCACGGATCCGATGGATCGCTCGCATACGGCGCATCGTCTGCAAACGACGATGAACAGCGCTCAGGAGACCATCGCTGTCTATCTGCGCCAGCATTTCTTGCTGCCGCTCGATGACCTGCTGGCGGT